>SXSX01000042.1 GCA_005793295.1 Burkholderiales bacterium
ATCGCCAGCTCCAAATGTAACTCCCGACAACACTCCGTGCCCCGTAAACACCGTTGTCTCCACGCCAAACCCAAGCTCATCGCCCGAACTTGCCCCCGACCCTCCTTGACCACCGGAAGAAGCCCATGACAACGCATTGCCTTGGCGATCGGTGATAGTAATGATCGTATTGTTGAAAGAAGCATGCACGTGGGCGATGCCATCTGCAACGTTTTTTCGAACTTTCTTGCGAACACGTTGTGCTGCGCTGTTTGAAGGAGCTTTTGCCATATTAATCTCTTATTTCTTCAATGATGCGGCGGCCTTACGTGGACCTTTGCGGGTCCGCGCATTGGTACGCGTACGCTGTCCACGCATGGGAAGGCCGCGGCGATGGCGGAAGCCTCGGTAGCAACCAATGTCCATCAAACGCTTGATGTTCATCGTTGTTTCGCGACGCAAGTCACCTTCAATGGTGAACTGTGCGATTTGGTCGCGAATTTTTTCCAAATCACCATCGGTCAAGTCTTTGACCTTTTTGGAATATGCAATGCCACAAGCCTCGCAAATTTTGCGAGCGCGGGTGCGACCGATTCCAAAAATAGCGGTTAAGCCAATTTCAGAATGCTGTTGCGGCGGAATATTGATGCCAGCGATACGTGCCATTTTCGTCCTCTAAAACTCTTGCAATTAACCCTGGCGTTGTTTATGGCGTGGATCTGTACAGATCACGCGAACAACGCCTTTACGACGGATAATTTTGCAGTTACGGCAAATTTTCTTAACCGAAGCTGATACTTTCATCTCATTTCTCCTAAAACCTTTTTCTGCGGGTATGAAAACACAGCAGAACCACCAAAATTAAGAACCCACCACCTTACGATGATTTAAAACTCGCTTTTTTAAGCAAGGACTCATACTGTTGAGACATCATGTAATTTTGTACTTGTGACATGAAGTCCATGGTCACAACCACAATAATTAACAGAGAAGTGCCGCCAAAATAGAACGGCACGTTGTACTTCAAAATCAAAAACTCGGGCAACAAACATACAAACGTAATATAGATTGCACCAGCTAATGTTAAACGCAACAAAATCTTATCAATATACTTAGCCGTTTGATCTCCAGGACGAATCCCTGGAATAAACGCACCACTTTTCTTCAAGTTATCGGCTGTTTCACGGCTGTTAAATACCAACGCAGTGTAAAAAAAGCAGAAAAACACAATCGCACTGGCGTACAACATCACGTAGATCGGCTGGCCTGGGCTCAGTGTTCCTGCGATGTCTTTGAGCCAACGCATAGACTCACCCGAACTAAACCAATTCGCAATCGTTGCAGGCAACAAAATAATCGATGACGCAAAGATGGGGGGAATGACGCCAGCCATATTGAGCTTCAAAGGCAAGTGGGAGGACTGACCGCCATACACCTTGCTTCCGACCTGCCGCCTTGCGTAATTCACCAAAATTTTGCGCTGTCCACGCTCAACAAAAACTACGAAATACGTCACCAGCCCGACCAACACCACAATGACCAACGCCACAATAATGCTCATTGCACCCGTACGGACCAATTCCAGCAATCCACCAATCGCACTGGGCAAGCCTGCCGCAATGCCACCAAAAATCAAAATCGAAATACCATTTCCCAAACCGCGCTCAGTAATTTGTTCACCTAGCCACATCAAGAACATGGTTCCAGCAGTGAGAGTCACCACCGAAGTAATCCGAAAACCCATACCAGGCGTTACCACCAACCCAGCCGATGCTTCTAATGCAAGTGCAATACCCATCGACTGAAACAAGGCCAAACCTAACGTTCCGTACCGTGTGTACTGCGTAATCTTTCTGCGTCCTGCTTCGCCTTCTTTCTTCAATTGCTCAAAAGTTGGCAATACATAGCCAAGCAATTGCATGATGATCGAAGCCGATATATACGGCATGATTCCAAGCGCAAAAATAGTGAAACGCGACAATGCACCGCCAGAGAACATATTGAACAAACTCAATATGCCGCCTTGCTGGCCATTAAACAACTGCTGCAGCTGCGTGGGGTCAATACCAGGCACAGGAATGTGAGCACCAATACGGTAGACCACCAGCGCGAGCAACAAAAACACAAGCCTGCGACGCAGGTCGCCGAACTTGCCGGTTTTTGCTAATTGAGCTGCGTTCGTTGCCACAAATACGCCCTAAAACTTAAGCAACGCTTCCGCCAGCCGCTTCAATAGCGACCTTGGCACCCGCTGTGACACCCAGACCAGTGAGTTTCACTGCTTTGGTGATCGCACCGGTGTTAATCACTTTGACCACTTTGGCGATTTGACCCACCAAACCAGCTTGCTTCAAAGTCAGAATATCCACTTCAGGCATACCCAACAACTCTAGGGTTGTGAGAGTGACTTCTGCGTTGTACTTTAAAAGATGTGATTTGAAACCGCGCTTAGGCAAGCGACGGTGCATAGGCATTTGACCGCCTTCAAATCCAACCTTGTGGTAGCCGCCCGAACGCGACTTTTGACCTTTATGGCCACGGCCAGCGGTTTTACCCAAACCAGATCCGATTCCACGACCGACGCGACGTTTCGCGTGCTTTGCCCCACCTGCGGGCTTGATGCCATTGAGTTCCATCATCAACCCCTTAGAGCACTTTAACCAAGTAGCTGATCTTATTGATCATGCCGCGAACTGCAGGCGTGTCTTCCAACTCGCTTGTGCTTCCCATTTTGCGCAAACCCAAACCGCGCACAGTGGCACGATGGGCTTCTTTGCAACCAATTGGACTACGTACCAATTGGATTTTTACTGTTTGCTGTGGTGTTGTCATAGTGACGCCCTCGCTTAAACGAAGATCTCTTCAATGGTTTTTCCGCGCTTTGCTGCAACTTCAGCGGGCGTTGTCGAAACCGACAACGCATCTAGCGTGGCGCGAACCATGTTGTAAGGGTTGCTTGATCCGTGGCTTTTGGCGACGATATCGGTGATACCAATCACTTCGAAGACAGCGCGCATCGGGCCGCCAGCAATAATGCCGGTACCTTTGGGTGCTGGTGCCATCATCACATTGGCTGCGCCATGTTGACCCATCACTTTGTGGTGAATCGAACCATTTTTAAGCGTGACCTTGATCATGTTGCGGCGCGCTTCTTCCATGGCCTTTTGTACGGCAGCAGGCACTTCTTTTGACTTGCCCTTGCCCATACCCACGCGACCGTCACCGTCACCAACGACAGTAAGAGCTGCAAAACCGAGAATACGGCCGCCTTTTACCACTTTGGTCACGCGATTGATCGCGATCATTTTTTCACGCAGTCCGTCTTCAGGCCCTTCAGCCTTACCCTGCATTTTTCCTTGAACTTTAGCCATCTTTATTTCCGATCTGCTTAGAACTGCAAGCCAGCTTCACGCGCTGCATCTGCCAAAGCCTTAACCCGGCCGTGGTATGCAAAACCTGCACGATCGAATGCGACTTTTTCAACGCCAACCGCTTTGGCTTTTTCAGCCACGCGCTTACCAATTAACTGAGCTGCGGCGACATTGCTGCCTTTGCCTGCACCGCCCAATGCTTTGCGAACATCGACTTCTGCAGTCGATGCGGTAGCCAATACTTTGCTTCCGTCGCCGGAAATAACGCTGGCGTAAATATGCAGATTTGTACGATTGACAGTCAGACGGGCTACGCCTTGACTTGCAATACGGATACGCGTTTGACGCGACCTGCGAAGACGTTGCTCTTTTTTGGTCAACATAGTGCAGCTCCTTATTTCTTCTTAGTTTCTTTGATGGTGATCTTTTCATCCGAATAACGGATGCCTTTGCCTTTGTAGGGCTCAGGAGGACGCACATCACGAATCTCAGCAGCAATTTGGCCAACGCGCTGACGATCAGCGCCTTTGATCAAAATTTCTGTGGGCGTTGGGGTCGCAACTGAAATGCCAGCAGGCATATCGATATTGACAGGATGAGAGTAGCCTACTGCCAAGTTGAGTTTATTACCTGTGGCTTGCGCCTTATAACCCACACCCACCAAGCTGAGTTTTTTCTCGAACCCTTTGGTTACACCAACAACCATGTTGTTCACCAACTGGCGCATGGTTCCAGACATAGCATCGGCTTCACGCGAATCATTGGCAGGCTGAAAGCTCAGCTTTCCAGCGTCATTGACGATTTTCACCAAGGCATTTTGCGCAAGGTGCAAGTTGCCGCCAGACGCTTTCACGCTGATCTGATCGTTATTTAACGAGACATCAACGCCAGCAGGCACAACGACAGGTAGTTTTCCTACACGGGACATTTATTATTTCTCCTCAATGTAGGGTTAAG
This sequence comes from Burkholderiales bacterium, assembly GCA_005793295.1. GTDB lineage: Bacteria > Pseudomonadota > Gammaproteobacteria > Burkholderiales > Burkholderiaceae_C > Allorhodoferax. The sequence continues at coordinate 4,308 of SXSX01000042.1, forward strand.
CGACGTAGCAAAGCACTTCGCCACCGACACCGGTCTGGCGAGCCTTGCGATCGGTCATCACGCCCTTGGGCGTGGTCACGATGGCCAC
>SXSX01000043.1 GCA_005793295.1 Burkholderiales bacterium
AGCGGCACTTACTCAGATACGCAACGCTCCTATCTCAACACAGAATTTATGGCCTTGAATTCTCAAATTGGAAGCATTGCGAGCCAATCAACTTGGAATGGTACGAATTTGATGAACGCTACAGGTACGTTCTCATTCCAAAGTGGCGCGGCCAGCGGTCAAACCATCTCTGTGGTCGTAACGTCTATGGGTACAGCCAGTCTCGGAGTAAGTACCGCATCTATCTCTAGTACCAGTGCAGCTGCTGCATCCATTGCGACTCTAGACACAGCGATGAACTCCATTAATAGCCAACGGGCAACGATTGGCGCGAGCATTAACCAAATGGCGTATGCAGCTGACAATTTGACCAATGTGTCTGCCAATACAACAGCTTCGCGAAGCACGATCATGGACACCGACTACGCACAAGCAACGACCCAACTGGCTAAAAACCAGATTATCCAACAGGCTGCCACTGCGATGTTGGCGCAGGCGAACCAACAGCCTGCTTCGGTGATGGCCCTGCTGAAGTAAGCCTTCTACAGCCTCGTTTCAAGTGTTTCTCTAAGTTGCGCAAAGGCCCCCGTCCAATCGGCACGGGTGGTCTGTCTCAACAATTGAAGCGACGCATACCAAGGGCTGTCATTGCGCCCGGTTAACCAGCGCCAATCGGCGTTAAAAGGCAAAAGCAAAAGTGTAGGAACGCCCAAAGCGCCCGCGAGGTGGGCTACGCTAGTGTCTACGCTGACAATGAGATCACACTGCTGGCAAAAAGCCGCCGTATCAGAAAAATCGGTCAGCCGATCGCTGACATCCTCCAGGCCAGCGCCCAAGGCCCGCGCCAAATCACCGTTTCGGTATTCTTTTTGCAGGCTCACATACCGCGGCCCCGACGGCAAAACCTTCAATAACTCTGCCAAAGCCACACTGCGGTTGGCGTCATTGCTATGGGTTGCGCTGCCACTCCATACCAAGCCGATACAAGGCCGTACCGTTTCCACTGAAAACTCCGCCCACTTTGCAACTGACATCTCCGGAATAGTCAAATAACCGACAGAATTCGGAATATTGCTGGGGTTTGCCGCAAAAGCCAAACCCAAACTCATGATCGGGCAATGGAAATCAAACGATTCTTGGGTTGGAATGCCGGGAAGCACCCGAACAGCCGGAAAATTCGCCTCCAGCAATGTTTGTAAGGGTGCTTGTACCGCCAAAGTCACCTGAGCCCCTAAAGAAAGTAACAAAGGTACAAACCGACAAAACTGGATCGTGTCACCCATTCCCTGCTCGCAATGAACGAGCAAGGTTTTGCCGCGTAAGGGCTCTTTTCCTAGCCAAAGCGGGAAATCAAAGTGCCTTGCTAGCTTTTTCATTGCCTTGGTCTCCCAGCGCGACTCAAAATACTGCCATCCCTCCTCCCAATGGCCATATTGCAAGCAAAGCAATCCTTTATTGGTTCGAAAATCTCCCGACTCGGGCTCCAAGGCCAAGGCGCTGTTAAAACATTCGAACGTTGCGCTTTTTACACCCAAATTTTGAAATGCGATGCCCATGTTGTTAAACGCTTGGGCAAACGAGGGGTTTCGTTCTAGGGCGTCGGCATAACTTTGAATGGCCAAGGAGGGCTCGGACATTTCCTCCCAAACCAAACCGCGCCCAAAGTAAGCCTCGTACCGATCAGGCTCGCACTGGACAGCCGCATCAAACTGCGCCATCGCCAAATTCCATTGGCCTAATTTGTAATATGCAGAAGCCAGGTTGTAGTACACCAAGTAAGGGGGCGACTTATCAAGTGAAATTGCAACAAGGTAATTTTCAACAGAGGATGTGTGGTTTCCTAAAGCGGTCTGGGCATTGCCTAGGTTGTTCCAGTAGGCGCTTTTGTCTGGTTTTAACGCAAGGGCTTTTTCAAAAAACAAAAGGGCACTTGCAGGGTCGTTTGCTTCGAGCGCTTTGAGCCCAGCAGAATGAAATTCTTCAGCCAAGACCGCATGATCGACCGTACCTTCAGACATAGCAGTTGGCTTATGACTTGGTTTGAACAAGCGCGGTAAGACCCGCATTTAGCTGATTGAAAACGCCACTCCAATCACGCACTTGGATTTGGCGAATCAGCCTTGCGTTTTGGTACCACGGGCTATCCGTGCGGTTCAACAGCCAACGCCAATCGGCGTTAAAGCAAAGCAACACCCACGTTTCTTTGCCCAAGGCGGCGCTGAGGTGGGCGACCGAGGTACATACGCTCACGACCAAGTCCACGCATTCACACAACGCGGCCGTGTCTGAAAAACTATGAATATCTTGGTCGAAGCGCAAGATATCGGGGCGCTGATTGAGCAAGAGCGCTTCGGCTTGAGTAATGTTTTTTTGCAAACACACATATTCAATACCGATTGGCAAATGCGGCAACAACTCCGCCAAGGGAATGCTGCGGTTTTTATCGTTCCCTTGGGTCGCGTTGCCCTTCCATACCAAGCCCACGCGGGGATGGGTTGCCGGCCCTAAGCGTTTTTTCCAAGCCGCAAGCGCGGCAGCTTGGCTGCTAAGGTAGTGGTCTGAAAAAGGAATATTCGACGCATCCACACCCAGCAAACCGGGCAGGCTGAGCAAAGCGCAGTGGTAATCAAAAGCCGGCAAGGCATCGCCATCGACCACAAAGCCAAAGTCTGCGCTCATGCTGCTTAGGATGTCCACCAATTCGGGCTGAACGCCCAAAACCACTTGCGCGCCCCGCCCTGCCAAGGTTTTGGCGAACCGGGCAAATTGAACCGTGTCACCATAACCTTGCTCCGAGTAAAGGAAGATGGTTTTGCCTTTCAAGCTGGCTTTGCCGTCCCATTCAGGCTGGGGGAATGTGCGAACACCCACGTTCAATGCAGGTACTAACTTTCTCGATTCAAAAAAGACCCACCCTTGTGAAAAATTACCCTCTAACAGCAGGCTGACCGCCTTGTTCCAATAGGCCTGCGGGTTGCTGGGCTCAAGCGCAATCGCCTGGTCGTAATCGGCAATCGCGGCCGCGGTGTTGTTGTGGCTTTGGTGAACAGAGCCCCGGTTCAACCAATAGTCTGCGCGGTTTTTTTCCAAAGAAAGCGCAGCGTCTAGGCTGGCAATTGCGGGCTGATAACCTTGGAGGTCGTTAAGTAAGACGCCTTGGTTGACATACGCTTCTGAAAAATTCGGGTTCAGTGCAAGCGCTTTTTGGTAGAAGTTCAAGGCCCTCTCTGGGTTGTTATTGAGCCGGTGGCTATTGGCCAAATCGAAATGCAAAATCGCGTTGGATCCATCTAAAGCTGTGGCCTTCGTCAAGTGGTCTACAGCATTGTCGTATTGCTTCAAAGCGAACATCGTTCGCCCTAAGCTTGCATAAGCTTCTACCGAATTGGGGTCCAAGGAAAGCAGGTACTCAAACGAATACTTTGCAAGATCCGTAAACCCTGTCTCGAAGAACCGGTTGCCTGTTTTGATTATTGCTTCAGCGGTTTCAGGGGAAGGACGGGGTGCTGATGGATCCCAGCTGAGCGCAAGCCCGGACATATACCTTCTGGCAATCGCGATATCGGTCTCCGTAATGACCTTGCCCTCAAACGCCAAGTCTTTAAAAATATCGTGCGACAGCCATTTTTTATAAAAATAAGCGGCGTCTTCACATTTAATTTGGTTGATGAACTCGTTATTGCTGGCCCCGGACTCGCCGGTGGCATGGCGAACGCGGGCTTGGGCTGCCACCATCACTTTCCAGCCCCGCGCGCGCGCTGTAAAAGCGTAATCCGAATCAGAGCAAATAAACCGCATATTTTTGTCAAACACACCAATTTCTTTGACGAGCTTGGTGCGAATCAGCATGGCCGCGCCGTTAGACCAGAAGGTCTCAAAGTCGTCTTGGTAGCTGCTTAAGGGGTCGCACTGGTGAACACCAAACGGAAAGACTTGGCGGCTGCCCCCCCAGTTCACGGAGTCGTCATCATTGAGCTGAATCGGGCACGCGATGCCACACTCCGGGTGGGACTGCATGCATTGAACGAGTTTTTCTAAGGTGTCCGCCCCAAGGTAAGCGTCTTGGTTCAACACCAGGACGTAATCCACGTCATCCCTGAACGCGTACCTGTAAAGCCCCTCATTAATCGCAGCGGTAAACAAAATATTGTCTTCACTGTTATCCCGAACAAAAATCTCAACGGGATGGTAATTTTGGGCTTCGATATGCGCAATGCATTTCTTCAGCTTTGCTTCTGCCCGGAAGTGAGGGATAAGAATCGGGATGGTTTTCATGGGTTGCAGTTACCTTTTCAGAAAATCATGAGCAAGGCTTTCACCTTGGCTCTAACGTGCAACATCACCTCCGTAGGCACAACCGCTTTCTTCTTTGCCTTGCGAATTTTCCAATCCAAAGACTTGACTTGGTCGGACAACACAGCACAGTCAGTACCATCAACATGGGTCAAGACTTCAAACGGATGGCCTTTGATTTTGGTAGTCATGGGACAGCAAACCATCAAACCCGTTTTACCGTTGTAGCTTGCTGGACTGATTACCAAGGCCGGTCTATGGCCTGCTTGCTCGTGGCCCGCTTGGGGGTCAAATTCCAGCCAAACCACATCGCCAGACTCAGGGACATAGCCACGCGTGGCCATCAGAAAATCTCTTTGCCTACAGGTTTGCCAAAACTAGCTTCCCCGTGAGAGTTAGTCTTTGTGATACCCGTTAAGAGATTTTCCAAGCTGTATGTCACGTTGTCTGAAGGTTGGATCACTATGCGTCCGCGGGAAACAATCAGTTCAACCTTCTGCTCTAGAACATAACCGGCATCTTTAAGTGCCGCACTGGGCAGACGCAATGCCGGGCTATTGCCCCATTTACGTATAACAGCTTCCATAAGAATCTCCTTGAATGTATCTACATTGTAGACACTATTTTCAGCAGATCCGCACTTACTTTTTCCAAAACACTGTGCCAACTCCCCAGCTGCGATTGCCGGTAGAGCTGCATGGTGGGGTACCACGGGCTATCGGTGCGCTCTAGTAGCCAGCGCCAATCGGGATTGTAGGGAAGCATGAGGAACGTCGGTTTGCCCAAGGCGCCGCTGAGATGGGCTACGCTGGTGTCTACGCACACCACCACGTCCACCTGCGCGCACAACGCCGCAGTGTCGGAGAAGTCTTTTAACTCCGAACCAAAATGGACCAAACGACCGTTGTCTTTTAAGGCTTTGCGGTCGGACTCTCGTATATCCGACTGCAAACTGACATATTCAAAACCCCGGGGCAAAGAAGCCATAAGTTCGACCAGCGGAATGCTACGCTGCTTGTCGTTTTGGTGGCGGGGGTCGCCACTCCAGACCAGGCCCACGCGCATTTGCGAAGTTGGTCCCAATTTTTCCGCCCAAAAGCGCTCCTTTTCAGGGGAGGGTTTGAGGTAAGGAACAGCGCTGGGAATAGACGAAAGCGTGGTTTGAAAAGCCAAGGGAAGGCTCATCAAGGGACAGTGGCACTCAAACGGTGGCAAGGGGTCGCCCTGCTTGACCAGCGTCACCCCCTCCAACCCTTCCAATAACGGAACCAAAGGCGAGTGAACTTCGACAACAAGGCGCGCACCCAAGTTTTGCACCATCTCCACATACCGAACAAACTGAAGCGTATCGCCTAAGCCCTGTTCTGCGTGCAAAAGCAGGCTTTTGCCTGCAACGGAAAAAGAACCATCCCAAATAGGCTGCGGGAAGTTCCGCACAATAGGCTGAAAGCTGGGTTTGGCCCAACGGCTTTCATACAAAACCCAGCCTTCAGAGAACCGCCCAAGCTGCAATAAAGCCAAGGCTTTGTTCCAATAGGCTTCGACATAAGCCGGATCCAAAGTCAGCGCTTGGTCAAAACTGGCGAGTGCTTCTTCATGTCGAAACAATTTGACCTGGGCGTTACCTATATTGTTGTGGGCCTCGACGTAAAGGGGATTGAGGGCGATCGCCTTTTTGTAGTTTTGAATCGCGCTTTCAAATAAATCCGAAGAGAAATAACAAACCCCAAAGTTATTCAAAATTACGGGGTTGTTTGGATCTGAAGCCAATGCTTTCTGAAATGTTTCGAGGGCCTCAGAGTAATGTTCATTTAAATGCAGATTTAAGCCAGTGTTATTGATTAGTGCATTGGCATTGGCATTGTTCTTCAAATTTTGCATATACAAACCCGCATTTATTCAGGGTAATGACCCCACATCTTCTTCTTAAAATTAAATAATTTTTACCACCTCGACCTCAGGCAAAGGGAATAAGAGATTCATGCCTGAGAATGTCTTGTTGTTGACAAAAAAGCGTCTAAAGTGCCAAGGCAATACCATGACGTAGTCTGGTTTTTTAGCAAGTAATTCGGCTTCGGGAATGATAGATATCCAGGTACCTGGCGTAAAACAGCCGAACTTTTCCGGATTAACCTCCCCTACGAACAAAACGGGGTAACGGCGGCGCTGGCCTTTGCGCTGGTCTTGTTGCCGGCGATCGGTGGCTTGTTGCAGGACCCGATTCGTCAGGCCGGGAAGATTGCCGCCGGGATGTCGGCCCCTTTGACCCTGTACGGGGTCA
>SXSX01000044.1 GCA_005793295.1 Burkholderiales bacterium
CTCTCGCCCACTGCGTACAAGCCGTTAAAGACTTGGCTCTTGTTCTGGGCATCTTGGATCACCACTTGTCCGTGAATGTTGGTTGGAATACCGCCCATTTGGTAGTGGATGGTCGGAACCACAGGGATGGGCTCTTTGGTGATATCCACATTGGCAAAGTTATGGCCAATCTCCAGCACCGAAGGCAGCCGTTTCATGATCGTGTCGGCCCCAAGGTGGGTCATATCGAGGTTGATGTAATCCTTGTTGGGACCACAGCCTCGGCCTTCTTTGATCTCTTGATCCATACAGCGCGACACGTAATCGCGCGGAGCCAAGTCTTTGTAGGCAGGAGCGTAGCGCTCCATGAAGCGCTCGCCGTTGGCATTGCGCAAAATAGCACCTTCGCCGCGGCAGCCCTCGGTGAGGAGTACACCAGCACCCGCAACGCCCGTGGGGTGGAATTGCCAAAACTCCATGTCTTCCAAGGGAATCCCAGCGCGAGCCGCCATCCCCAAGCCATCGCCTGTGTTGATGAAGGCATTGGTCGAGGCAGCAAAAATGCGGCCAGCGCCACCGGTTGCAAGCAATGTGGTTTTGGCTTCCAAAATGTGAACGTCACCCGTCTCCATTTCAATCGCGGTGACTCCAACCACATCGCCATCGGCGTCGCGGACCAAATCCATGGCCAACCACTCTACAAAGAAGCTGGTTTTGGCTTGGACATTTTGCTGGTAGAGCGTGTGCAACATGGCGTGACCAGTGCGATCGGCAGCTGCGCAAGCGCGTTCAACGGCTTTTTCGCCGTAGTTGGCGGTGTGACCCCCAAAAGGGCGCTGGTAAATCGTGCCGTCAGGGTTGCGGTCAAACGGCATCCCCATGTGCTCGAGGTCGTAAACCACCTTGGGCGCTTCACGGCACATGAACTCAATGGCGTCTTGGTCACCTAGCCAATCAGACCCTTTGACGGTGTCATAAAAATGGTAGTGCCAGTTGTCTTCGTTCATATTTCCCAAAGAAGCACCAATACCGCCTTGGGCAGCGACCGTGTGTGAACGGGTGGGGAAGACTTTAGACAAAACAGCCACGTTGAGGCCTGCGCGTGCCAGTTGCAAAGAAGCACGCATGCCAGAGCCGCCTGCGCCAACGATAACGACGTCGAATTTACGTTTTGATACTGAGTAAGACATGAGTTGTGTGCCTGTATGAGGAGACGCTTAAACGCGCCACAAAACCTGGATAGACCAACCGGCGCATCCGACCAGCCAAATAATGGACAAAACTTGAAGGGTCAGTCGGATCCCGACGGGTTTGATGTAGTCCATCCAAATATCACGCATACCAACCCATACGTGGTAAAGCAGGACAATGATGATGACAAAGGTCAATGCCTTCATCCACTGGGCGGTAAAAATACCAGCCCAGAGGTCATACCCGACAGGGCCTCTTGAAAAAATTACTTGGGCCAAGAGGATGAAGGTAAAAACCGCCATCAGCGCGGCTGTTACACGTTGTGCGAGCCAGTCGCGCAGTCCGTAGTGTGCGCCGACAACGATGCGTTTAGACCCGTAATTTACTGCCATGGGGTTGGTCCTTTGGGGTAAGTTGATTTTTTTGAAATGAGGAAGCTGAGAGGTTTTTAGTACAAGCCAAACAATTTGGCGCCCAAAACAAGCGTCAGTCCCACACTCAAAATGAGGGTAAAAATGGCCGAAGATTTCCCGAATTCTTTACTCACCGCGTGACGCATATCCATCCAAAGGTGGCGAACGCCGGCAATCAGGTGGTGTAAAAAAGCCCAAATCAGGGCCAGTGCAACAAGCTTCATGAACCACCCAGGGACGAATCCCAAGCCCACAGTGAAGGCGCTGCTGAATTTGGCGAAAGAAATTTCGGACGAGATCGAAGTGTCAAACATCCAAATGATGAAGGGCATCAATAAAAACATCAGCGCGCCGCTGACACGGTGCAAGATAGAAACAATTCCCGCTACAGGTAAGCGGTAGCTGGGTAAGTCGGTCAGCGCATTGATATTTCGAAATTCAGGCCGTTTGGGGCGAGACGGAGGTAGGGTCGAAGACATGGGCAGAGACTTTCTAAGTGGTAACTGACTAGTAACTCTATATTCAAGCAGCGCAAATTCTATTGCACTGCACCAATCTGACAGTGGCCTTGCAACTTAGCCTTGGACTTGGGTCAGAATTAATTGAGTTCATTGCGGTAGTAATGGGTGTCCGTCAGGTAAAACCCACGGCGCATTTCCATCGGAACGTCGTTGTAGGTGTAAGCAATTCGTTCAACGCTAAGCAGTGGGGTGTTTGCAGATATACCTAACAACTCGGCCTGATCAGGGTCCGGTAATACGGCGCGGATTTTTTCTTCGGCTCGCACCATCCGTACGCCAAACTCAGTTTCAAACAAGGCGTACATGGGGCCATCGTAGTTGCCAAGTCGTTCGGCCGTAAGGCCCTTGAAGGGCGCAGCAGGAAGCCACAGGTCTTCCAAAATGGTAGGGACAGACGCAAAGGAGAGGATGCGTCGGACTTGTAAAACGGGGCCAGCATTGCGCAGGTCCAGCCCTTTTGCAATATCCGCGCTGGCTCGGGAACGCTTGCAGTCAATGATTCTTCGCTGCGCGGGGCCTTCGCTACCTGGGTCTCCGTTGTCAGGAAAAAGTTTGAGAAAGCGGTACTGCACATGGTGTTCAGCGTGCGTGGCTACAAAAGTCCCTTTTCCTTGTCTGCGCACCAGTAAATTTTCTGTTGCTAACTCGTCGATGGCTTTCCTGACGGTTCCTTGGCTTACTTTGAAGCGTAAGGCCAAATCTTGCTCGCTTGGTATGGCAGCGCCGGATTTCCATTCTCCTGACTGCAAGCTTTGTAGCAAAAGCACTTTGATTTGTTGGTATAGCGGGCTGAAAGATGGGGCAACTGCGACCGCAGTCATTTCAACGTGACTTTCCAACGCCGAGGCGAGTGGTTTACTCATGTGAGAACTGGTTGAAATGGGCTCAGTTGGCATAGAAAAATGCAATGAAAAGTAAGGTTCAAGTCAGTCTGGGTTGGTGGGCCAATCATATCTTATATAAGACATAAGACAAGTTGACTTTGGCGAAGAACTCAGGGTAAACTCTAATGCATGGTGCAGGCCTAAATTGTGTTTCAAGCGGCCCTAGCATTCACCACTTTAACCATACTTCCAGGAGTTTTTTATGACAAAGAAGCCCGTTCGCGTTGCCGTTACTGGCGCAGCAGGTCAAATCGGATACGCCATTTTGTTTCGAATCGCCTCTGGCGAGATGCTTGGAAAAGACCAGCCCGTTGTTTTAAGTTTGTTAGAGGTTCCGGTTGAAAAGGCCCAGCAGGCCCTGCAAGGCGTGATGATGGAACTGCAAGACTGCGCATTTCCTTTGCTCGTGGGTATGGAGGCGCACAGCGACCCGATGACTGCTTTCAAAGACATTGACTACGCTTTGTTAATCGGCTCTCGCCCTCGCGGCCCAGGAATGGAGCGCGCTGAACTCTTGGCTGTCAATGCTGAAATTTTCACTGCCCAAGGCAAAGCCTTGAATGCCGTTGCAAGCCGCAATGTCAAAGTGCTCGTGGTCGGCAATCCAGCCAACACCAATGCGTATATCGCCATGAAGAGTGCGCCTGATCTGCCACGTAAAAACTTCACCGCCATGCTGCGCTTAGACCACAACCGTGCGCTGAGCCAAATTGCTGAAAAAACCGGCAAAGCCGTTGCTGATATCGAAAAATTAACCGTGTGGGGTAACCACTCTCCAACGATGTATGCCGATTACCGTTTCGCAACGATCAAAGGCGCCAGCGTGAAAGACATGATCAACGACCAAGAATGGAACGTCAACACCTTTTTGCCAACCGTTGGTAAGCGTGGCGCGGCCATCATCGCCGCCCGCGGTGTGTCGTCTGCTGCTTCAGCAGCCAATGCGGCAATTGACCATATGCGCGATTGGGCCTTGGGTACCAACGGTAAATGGGTGACTATGGGTGTTGCATCGGACGGTCAATACGGCATTCCTAAAGACACCATGTTTGGCTTTGCGGTCACTTGTGAAGCTGGTGAATACAAGGTAGTGCAAGATTTGCCTATTGACGCTTTCAGCCAAGAGTGCATCAACAAAACGCTCAAAGAATTGCAAGACGAGCAAGCTGGCGTCGCCCATTTGCTGTAATCCGTAATCCGCCGCGATGCTCCATCCCCGCGAAATCCTCCTTGGCGCACAAGCGCAGGTGGGTGCTTTGCCGGTGTGTGACCATTACAGCGGCGTTGAAGCCCGTATGCGCAAGAGTTTGCAGTTGCAAGCGGAAATGGCAGAGGAATTTGGGGCTTGCGTTTTCGACGTCACGCTAGATTGCGAAGATGGTGCACCTGTAGGAGGTGAAATTGAACAAGCGCATTTGGTTTCCGAGTTGCTAAGGCAATCGACTCCAAGCCCGCAAAATTTTTCAGCTTTGCGCCGAGGCGTGCGGTTCCATCCAGTGAACCATCCCGCGTTTGCTAATGATGTAGCCATCGTTGTCGGCGCTTGCGCAGCCAAGCTGAGTTACATCATGGTTCCTAAGGTGGAGTCACTCAGCGATGTAGAAACTGCGCTTAGAGCCATCGATACGCATTCCGGATCGGTGACTTTGCCCTTGCATGTTTTGATCGAATCCCCGGCGGCTGTGCACCACGCTTTTGCGATTGCGGCCCACCCCCGGGTTCAATCGTTGAGTTTTGGGCTCATGGATTTTGTCTCGGCCCATGCGGGCGCCATTCCTTCTTCGGCAATGGGCTTGCGTGC
>SXSX01000045.1 GCA_005793295.1 Burkholderiales bacterium
GTCGTAGGTTCAAATCCTACTCGCGCAACCAAACAACTGGCGGAAATCGCAGTTACAAAACGCCAACTTTAGAGTTGGCGTTTTGCTTTGTTTCAAAGGATTTTGTATGGCCTTCCCGCTCGATCCCGATACCGTATCCCATGGGATTGCATTGTCTGTGGCGCCCGTCTTTTTGCTCACTGCGGTGGCTGGAATGATTGGCGCGGTAGCCAACCGCTTGGCTCGCATTATTGACCGCGCCCGCTTGCTTGAGGAGCGCATTGAAAGCCACACGAGACCCCAAGACAATACGAAGGCTTATAAAGAACTTTCTGTCCTTCGTAAGCGGGGATTGCTCGCCAATACTAGTATTGCCTTGCTCACGCTTTGTGCGTTCTGTATCGGTATCACCATCATTGTCTTGTTTCTGGGTGAAACGATTGATTTCACAGGCCTGCGCTTATCCATTGTGGCTTTCTTAGCGGGGATTGTTTGCTTCCTATTGGCACTTGCGTGCTTTTTAGCGGAGACTTTGATAGCCGCGCGTTTGTTGAACTTTGCCAAACCACAAAGTACGCGCACTTGAACTTGCGCTAGACGACTTTAAGTGGACTTTTCCACTTCGACCGCGCAGTCATAAAACGTGGGCGCATGGCCCAAGTCGGTCAAAGATTGACTAGTTAACTCGTTGATATTGGTGCCATGCAAGCCTAATTTGCGCCACCAAACGCCCAAGCCGTTGACAACGCCAAGACGCGCCCGTGGGCTCACTTCTGCTATGCAGTGGTAGTGCCCTCGAGTGTTAAAAACTCGAACTCTATCCCCAGTTTGAATATGACGATGCGCTGCATCGATGGCGTTGATTTCAATGTGTGGCTCGCCCTCAATGTCGCGCAAACTCCTCACGTTCACGAAACTCGAATTCAAAAAATTGCGCGCAGGCGGTGAAATCATTGCCAAAGGAAAATGGGGGTTCGAGTTGACCGGTTCGAAATTGGGTACATAGTCTGGCAAACCATCAAGACCCTGCTGGGCAAGGCGTGGACTAAAAAATTCACAGCGTCCAGACGGTGTGGGAAAGTTGCCGTTTGCAAACGGAGCGTCTGGGGTAGGTAAGGAGACAAACCCCTGATTCAAGAGTAAATCGAAATCCACTCTGGAGTCAAAAGCTGCGCGGCACAGCGTCACATCATCGTCATCAAAGCAAGCGTCGGTAAAGCCCATATGTTTGGCGAGCGCTCGAAAAATAACGGTGTTTGACTTGGCTTGCCCCAAAGGCGCAATGGCCGGTTGGTTAAGCAAGATGTCCGTGTGTCCATACGTGGTGTGGACGTCCCAGTGCTCGAGTTGGGTGGTGGCCGGAAGAATGAAGTCGGCGTAGTCAGCGGTATCGGTTTGAAAATGCTCTAAAACAACGGTAAACAAGTCCTCACGCGCAAACCCTTTGACCACTTTGCTGGAGTCCGGTGCGACTGCAACCGGATTGCTGTTGTAGACAATGAGTGCTTCAATCGCTGGGCCAAAATCACTGCTAGGTGGCTGTAACAAAGCATCGCCAATCGTGCTCATGTTGATCGTTCGGCATGAAACCTTGGGTCGCAGATCGGGGAGGTGCAGCGCAGAGCGATCGAAGACGTGCGTATTGGAGGACGTTAGCAAAAGCCCGCCAGCGCGGTGCTTCCATGCGCCGATGAGCGCTGGCAAGCAAGCAATAGCGCGAACCGCGTTGGCCCCTCCCCGCACGCGCTGCATACCGTAGTTCAACCGAATAGAAGCAGGCTGGCCTTGGCGCATGGCGTCTCCATAATCACGAGCGAGGTTTGTGATTTGTGAAATAGGGATGCCACACACCTCAGCCGCACGTTCAGGAGGCCACTCCAAAGCCCGTAAGCGCAAAGCGTCCCAGCCTAAGGTGTGCTTCGCAATGTAATCGTGGTCGAGGCAATCGGTAGTTATCAATTGGTACATTAACGCAAAGGCCAATGCGCTGTCGGTGCCAGGTCGCAGTGCAATATGTTCATGGCACTTTTCTGCCGTTTCAGTCCGGCGTGGATCAATGCACACCACTTTGGCACCATTGCGCTTGGCTGTTTGAACATGACGCCAAAAATGGAGGTTGCTGCCAATCGCATTGCTACCCCAGATCAAAATAAGTTTGGACTCGGCAAAAAACTCCACCCGCATCCCCACTTTGGCGCCTAAGGTGTAAATCAAACCTTCGCCGCCGGCGGAGGCACAAATGGTGCGCTCAAGCAGCGAAGCGCCCAAACGGTTGAAGAAACGTGAGGCCACGGATTCGCCTTGAACCAAGCCCATGGTTCCAGCGTAGCTGTAGGGAAGAATGGCTTGCGCAGCGGAAGGGCCGCGTTTGGAAATGGATTTCAGTCGATCGGTGATGGTGGTTAAGGCGAATTCCCAAGAGACGGCTTCAAATTGTCCTGACCCTTTAGGACCGGTGCGTCTAAGGGGTTGCAAAATCCGCTCGGGGTGGTAAGTGCGCTCTGTGTAGCGCGATACCTTGGTGCACAGGACACCAGCAGTTGCGGGATGGCTGGGATTGCCGTGAACTTTGATAGCAACACCCTCTTGTACCGTGGTGACCAGCGAGCATGTATCTGGGCAGTCATGGGGGCAAGCACCTCGCACGAAGTGTGTGTCGAGCTTTGGGGCGGGAGCAGTCGAAGGGAGCAGGGTTTTTGACATAGTGACAAAGTGAACAAGCCGATCGTCGGCACAATACAGGTTTTATGGCTGATTTGGGGAATTCGACATGCACCTGATTGAATCTATCGTAACAAACGCAGCGTCTATGGCCACGATTCGCCGCGATTTGCACGCCCACCCAGAGTTGTGTTTTCAAGAAGTGCGAACAGCAGACGTGGTGGCGGCCAAGTTAAGCGAATGGGGGATTCCCATCCACCGTGGCTTGGGCACCACGGGCGTTGTTGGCATCGTGAAAGCGGGAAACTCAGACCGAGCGATCGCCCTACGTGCTGACATGGATGCATTGCCAATGCAGGAATTCAACACTTTCTCACATGCCAGCCAACACCCAGGAAAAATGCATGCCTGTGGCCATGATGGCCACACGGCCATGCTATTGGCCGCGGGGCAATATTTAGCCAATAACCGCAACTTTGACGGAACGGTGTATCTGGTGTTTCAGCCCGCTGAAGAAGGTGGTGGTGGTGCCCGAGAAATGATCAAAGAGGGCTTGTTTGAAAAGTTTCCAGTGCAGGCCGTTTTTGGCATGCACAACTGGCCAGGCGCATCCGTAGGGAAATTCGCAGTCAGCGCAGGGCCTGTGATGGCATCCAGCAATGAATTCAAAATTACCTTGCGCGGCAAAGGCGGCCACGCGGCTTTGCCGCACAACGCTATTGATCCTGTGCCCGTAGCCTGCCAAATGGTGCAAGCGTTTCAAACCATCATCAGTCGAAATAAAAAGCCGGTGGACGCTGGCGTCATTTCAGTGACGATGATTCGGGCGGGCGAGGCAACCAACGTGATTCCTGACAGCTGTGAATTACAGGGCACGGTTCGGACTTTTACCATCGAAGTGCTCGATATGATTGAGCAAAGGATGCGCGAAGTGGCAAAACACACTGCGGCAGCCTTTGGTGCTCAGTGCGAATTTGAATTTGAACGCAACTACCCGCCCACCATCAACTCAGCCCATGAGGCAGATTTCGCGCGTGGGGTGATGGCAAGTATTGTGGGAGAGTCCAATGTCGGTGCGCAGGAACCCACCATGGGAGCGGAAGACTTTTCTTATATGTTGCAGGCCAAGCCTGGCTGCTATAGCTTTATCGCCAATGGCGATGGGGCCCACCGTGAAATGGGCCATGGTGGCGGCCCTTGCATGTTGCACAACCCCAGTTATGACTTTAATGACGACCTCATCCCTTTGGGCGCTACGTATTGGGCCCGACTGGCAGAAGCATGGTTGGCTAGTCCAAACTAAAGCGCAGGGAGGCCATTTGCAGCAAGCCATCAAAAATCAGGTTGTCAACTAACTCAAAGGGCCGCGTCATGCTGGGTGCCATCTTCCAAGCGGCTCCCCCGGTCATCACGCACAGGGGTTCTGCATTGCATTGGCTTCTGACATGCTGAACCATACACTCCACAGCACCGGCAATAGCAAAGGTACCGCCGCTGGTTAATGCGTCGCTGGTATTGGTGGGAAAGGGGCGAACTTCGCCCGTAGGCACGTGCAAACCGGCCGTACCTGACTCCAGCGCGCGCAGCATGATACCGTGCCCAGGCAGAATCAAACCGCCTAAGAATTTTCCACCGGGATCAATGGCCTCCACCGTAACGGCTGTTCCCACCATCACCACCACCATCGGACGAGGCAAGCCTTGGGCGAGCATGCGGTGGTAAGCACCCACCATGGCCACCCAGCGGTCCGCGCCCAAACGGGTAGGGTGGTCATACCCGTTGCTCAAGCCCGCTTCCGACTCGCTGGCTACCACCCACTGCGGGGTAACATCCCACAGTTCCATCTGTTCTTGCACCCGTCGCTTGACGGCGTCGCCGGCGACCACACAGCCCAGGATGTGCTGCGGCGCTGGCAAGGTACTCCAAGAACCCTCAGCGAGTTTGTCGATATTTTCTAGAAATTCGGCCCCTTGGGCTAAAAGCGGAGCGCCAGGCGTAGCCGTTTCGTAGAGCGCCCATTTCAGACGGGTATTTCCAATGTCAAGGGCAAGAAAAGTCATAGGAGCGTAAGGGGTTTGCCGCATTATGACCAACTGCAAAAATCGATTACAGTTGACGTTTACGTAAACGTCAACTCCTTTGCGTTTTCTATTGTCTTTTGAGAGCCCTGTCCTATGACAAATCTTGCTGCTGAATACACCGCCTTAGCCAATTACCGGCCCACCCACAAAGTTCGTTTTGTGACTGCAGCCAGTTTGTTTGATGGGCATGATGCCGCCATCAACATCATGCGCCGCATACTGCAAGGCATGGGCGCTGAAGTGATACACCTCGGGCACAACCGCAGCGTCGAAGAGGTGGTGACCGCGGCGCTCCAAGAAGACGTGCAAGGCATTGCGATCAGCTCCTACCAGGGCGGCCATGTGGAGTATTTCAAATACATGGTTGATTTGCTCAAAAGCCGAGGCGGCGCGCATATCCAGGTGTTTGGCGGCGGTGGTGGGGTGATTGTTCCGTCCGAGATCAAAGAACTGCAAGCCTATGGTGTGAGTCGAATTTACAGCCCCGAAGATGGGCAAAAAATGGGGCTTGCTGGAATGATTGGCGAGATGGTGATGCGCTGCGATCATGACATCTCGGGCTTTGCGCCAAAGACGCTTTCGGCCATTGAGGGCCATACCGATGCCCATTGGCGGGCATTGGCGCAGTTACTGACTGCGGTAGAGGGCAAGCAACTGGACGAAGGCTTGTTGAAAAAAATTCAGGCTAAAGCAGCCACTAAAAAAATACCGACGATTGGAATTACCGGCACCGGTGGCGCAGGGAAGTCGTCCCTAACCGATGAGTTGATTCGCCGCTTGCGATTGGACTGCGCTGACAGTTTGCGCATTGCGGTTATCTCGATTGACCCGTCGCGAAGGAAAAGCGGCGGTGCCTTGCTTGGCGACCGCATCCGTATGAATGCGATTTCGCCTTGGACAACGCAGGAGCCACACGCCGATAGCGGACAGCGCGTGTTCATGCGCAGTTTGGCCACGCGCGATTTTGGTTCAGAGATTAGCTTGGCCTTGCCTGATGTGATTGCGGCCTGTAAGGTCACTGGCTTTGACCTGATCGTTGTGGAAACTTCGGGGATCGGTCAGGGCGACGCGGCCATTGTGCCCATGGTGGATGTTCCTTTGTATGTCATGACACCTGAGTTTGGTGCAGCCAGCCAGCTTGAAAAAATTGACATGCTGGACTTTGCAGAGTTTGTAGCGATCAATAAGTTTGATCGCAAGGGGGCTAGTGACGCGTTGCGCGATGTGTCAAAGCAAGTGCAAAGAAACCGCGAGG
The DNA here is from genome assembly GCA_005793295.1 of Burkholderiales bacterium. GTDB lineage: Bacteria > Pseudomonadota > Gammaproteobacteria > Burkholderiales > Burkholderiaceae_C > Allorhodoferax. Next base: position 5,977 of record SXSX01000045.1, read on the forward strand.
CCTGGAGTGTTGCCGCCGACACCATGCCTGTTTTTGGAACCATGGCTGCACGCTTCAATGATGATGGTGTAACGGCTCTCTATCAGGCAATGTTGCCGCGACTGCAAGCCTTGGGACTCGCTGTAAAACCCAGCGTCTTGCCGCAAGTCTGCGTGCGCTTTAGCAGCAACCAAACACCCGTAGTTCCCGCTGCGCGAACGCGGTACCTAGCAGAAATCAGCGATACCGTCCGAGGTTACAAAAAGCAAGCCAAAGCCCAAGCCACTCTGGCCCGTGAAATTCAGCAGTTGCGAGCAGCTGCTTTGATGTTGGAGGTGGGAAAACCCGGTAAAGCCCGTGCAGCAGAGGCTGCCATCGACTTAGCGGTTCAACGAGAGCATGTGCAAAACCCCCATGCGCGTAAATTACTCACACAGTGGCCCGATATGCAAGCAGCCTACGCTGGCGATGAATACGTGGTGAAAATTCGGGATAAAGAAATTCGCACCGCGCTGACCAGCAAGTCCCTCAGTGGGACCACCATTCGTAAAGTTGCCTTGCCAACGTACGAAGACCATGGTGAAATTTTGAAATGGCTGATGCTCGATAACGTGCCTGGAAGCTTTCCTTATACCGCAGGAACGTTTGCATTTAAGCGCGAAGGCGAAGACCCAACCCGCATGTTTGCTGGTGAAGGCGATGCGTTTAGAACCAATCGGCGCTTCAAGCTTTTATCGGAAGGCATGCCGGCCAAGCGTTTGTCTACGGCATTCGATTCAGTCACGCTCTACGGAAACGATCCCGATTTGCGCCCCGATATTTACGGCAAGATCGGTAACTCAGGCGTGAGTATTGCGACTCTGGAGGATATGAAGGTGTTGTACGGCGGGTTTGATTTATGCAACCCAGCAACCAGCGTATCGATGACAATCAATGGGCCCGCACCCTCGATATTGGCGATGTTCATGAACACCGCGATTGACCAAAACATTGAAAAATTTCAAACGGATAACAAGCGTGCCCCTACGGACACAGAAATAGCAAAGATCAAGGAGTGGGTTTTGGCCAATGTGCGCGGAACCGTGCAGGCCGACATTTTGAAAGAAGACCAAGGCCAAAACACCTGTATTTACTCTACCGAATTCAGCCTCAAAGTCATGGGCGATATCGCTCAGTATTTTGTCCACCACAATGTGCGTAACTTTTATAGCGTATCGATCAGTGGATACCACATTGCAGAGGCCGGAGCGAACCCGATCAGCCAATTGGCATTTACCTTGTCTAATGGATTTACCTTTGTA
>SXSX01000046.1 GCA_005793295.1 Burkholderiales bacterium
ACGGTTTACCGTCAAGCGGGCGACACCTTGCGTGGCGATCCGGATGCGGGTTTGACGGGCTCTGCGAAGACGCTGCTCTTTTTTGGTCAACATGTTGCAGCTCCTTATTTCTTCTTGGTTTCTTTGATCGTGATCTTCTCGTCCGAATACCGAATGCCTTTTCCTTTGTAGGGCTCTGGCGGACGGATCGCACGAATCTCGGCAGCAACCTGGCCAACGCGTTGGCGGTCTGCGCCTTTAATCACGATATCTGTGGGCGTCGGGGTGGCCACGCTGATGCCGGACGGCATGTCTTTGTTAACCGGGTGGGAGTAACCAACAGTCAGGTTCAGACGGGTGCCCTGGGCTTGCGCCTTGTAGCCCACGCCCACTAGGCTGAGCTTGCGCTCAAAGCCTTTTGTCACGCCCTGCACCATGTTGTTAACCAGTTGGCGCATGGTGCCGCTCATGGCGTTGGCCTCGCGTGAATCGTTCGCGGGCGCGAAATTCAGGCGACCACCCTGGGTGCTCACTTTGACCGGAGCATTTTGCGACAGCTGCAGGGTTCCGCCCGCACCTTTGACGCTAATTTGGTCATCTTTGACCGACACATCGACACCGCTTGGGATGGCGACTGGCATTTTTCCTACACGGGACATTTCTGCTTCTCCTCAATGTCACGCTTTAGGCGACGTAGCAAAGTACTTCACCACCGACACCGGTGGCGCGCGCCTTGCGATCAGTCATGACCCCCTTAGGCGTCGTGACAATGGCCACTCCCATGCCGTTTTGCACCTGCCCGATCGCAGTACTGCCGCGATAGACCCGCAGGCCCGGCCGGCTAACCCGCTCAATGCGTTCGATGACCGGGCGCCCAGCAAAGTATTTCAGGGTAATTTCAAGCTCAGGATTACCCGAGACTATGCTGATTTTGAAACCGTCAATGTAGCCCTCGTCTTTCAGCACTTGTGCTATTGCAACCTTAACTTTGGACGAGGGCACACTGACAGTTGTTTTGGCAACCATCTGCGCATTGCGAATACGCGTCAGCAAATCGGCGATGGGATCACTCATGCTCATATTGATGTCTCCTGCCGACTACCAGCTGGCTTTGACGATGCCAGGGATTTCACCTGCAAACGCCATTTCTCGAATCTCTGCCCGGGCCAGCCCAAAGTGCTGGAACGTGCCGCGTGGGCGACCGGTGATCGCACAACGGTTTCGTTGGCGCGTTGGGTTGGCATTGCGCGGCAGCTTCTGCAGGGCAAGACGGGCGGCGGCGCGCTCGTCATCACTGCACTTGGCGGCGCCAGCAGTTGCCTTAAGTTGCGCATGCTTTTTTGCGTATTTGGCAACCAGTTTGTCGCGCTTGAGTTCGCGCTCGATTAAAGCCATCTTAGCCACGGGTCACCTCAGTTCTTAAAGGGGAAACGAAAACCCGCGAGCAGCGCCTTACACTCTTCGTCGGTTTTCGCCGTTGTGGTGATACTGATATTCAGGCCACGCAAGGCATCAACCTTGTCGTACTCGATTTCAGGAAAAATAATTTGCTCTTTCACGCCGATGTTGTAGTTTCCCCGGCCGTCAAAAGCGCGCCCGGAGATACCGCGAAAATCACGCACCCGAGGCAGAGCCACGGTGACAAAGCGATCGAGGAACTCAAACATTTGTACACCGCGCAGTGTAACCATGCAGCCAATCGCCTGGTCTTCGCGAATCTTGAAGCCGGCAATGGCTTTCTTCGACTTGGTGACCACTGGTTTTTGACCCGCGATCTTGGCTAGGTCGCTAACTGCATGATCCATGACTTTTTTGTCTGCTACAGCTTCGCTCACGCCCATGTTCAGGGTGATTTTTGACAATCGTGGCACCTGCATCGGGGAGCTGTAACCAAACTTCGCCATCATCTCAGGGGCGACTTTTTCGCGGTAATGTTGTTGCAAACGTGCCATGTTTATCCCGCCTTGATTTCTAGGCCGCTGGACTTGTAAACACGGGTGCGTTTACCGTCAGCCAGCAATTTGATGCCTACCCGGTCTGATTTGCCGGTGGCGGCATTGAAGATCGCCAGGTTGGACTGGTGTATCGGCATTGATTTTTCGACGATGCCACCGGTGGTACCCTTCATCGGGTTGGGCTTGGTGTGCTTTTTCACCATGTTGATGCCCTCAACGAGCACATGTGCGTCGTCTTTGCGCAGCGTAATCTTGCCGCGCTTGCCTTTGTCGCGCCCGGTGATCACGATGACTTCGTCGCCTTTGCGAATCTTGTTCATGACGTGTCCTTACAAAACTTCTGGGGCCAGGGAGACGATCTTCATGAATTTTTCGGTGCGTAATTCACGTGTGACCGGTCCGAAAATTCGGGTGCCAATCGGCTCGAGCTTGGCATTGAGCAAAACAGCTGCGTTGCCATCGAACTTGACTAGCGAGCCGTCACTGCGGCGGATACCCTTGGCAGTACGAACCACAACCGCGCTGTAGATTTCGCCTTTTTTGACGCGTCCGCGGGGTGCGGCCTCTTTAATGCTGACTTTGATGATGTCGCCGACGCTGGCATAGCGGCGCTTAGAGCCGCCCAGCACCTTGATGCAAAGTACGGACTTTGCACCAGTGTTGTCTGCAACTTCCAGACGAGATTCTGTTTGGATCATTTCAAATATTCCCAACTTGCACCAGTTCGCCCTGTTGGCTTGGCTTTCAGCCATGCACACGAGGCGCTCTGATCAGTCTTGGGCCTGTCGTCCCCAATGTGAACCACTCACATTGATTCCGTTAGGCAGAAACTTCGCCGGAGATTTCCAAGCGATGCAGACGATTATGCACGACTTTTTGGCTTATTTAAAGTTTTTTTGCCTTTTTAGATAAGCGGACACCTGTATTGCTGGGCCAGCTCGATAAATTCATCGGTTTTGGAGTCTTGCCCGGTTTCCTGGCGCAGGATGTCGGCCACCCGGGCGGCCAAGCTGGCGGCAAGGACTGA
>SXSX01000047.1 GCA_005793295.1 Burkholderiales bacterium
AACCCAACGCCTTAAGTCGCACACAATTAAGCGGCGCACTCCCACACATCGGGCTACCACTGGCGCAAAACTTCGCTCTACAACCCAGTCAATCTGGGCTTTCGGAAAGGCTTTAAGAATGTCTTGTGCCGCGGGCATGCTGTGCACCACATCCCCCAAGGAAGATAACTTGACGATCAATACTTTCATTGCTGAAGTCTTAATGCGCAGATTGCTCAAACTGGGCGTCAGGCTTAACGGTTTGTAACAAGTCGAACATGATTTTTTGAATCCGCTCGAGTGCCTCTGGGGTATGGCCTTCAAAGCGCAAAACTAAAACGGGTGTCGTGTTGGAAGCTCTGACCAACCCAAAGCCGTCTGGCCAGTCCACGCGCAAACCATCAATCGTGGTCACCACGGCGGGCGTTTCAAACTGTGATCGTGCTACCAACTTTTCGACCAATGCGTGCGGCTCGCCTTCGGCACAAGGCACGTTGAGCTCAGGTGTTGAGTAGCTGGTTGGAAGTGCATGCAGCAATGCGTTGGAATCAGCCACCTTACTGACAATTTCTAACAGGCGACAACCTGCGTACGTTCCATCATCAAAACCAAACCACCGTTCTTTAAAAAAGATGTGACCGCTCATCTCGCCACCCAAAGGGGAATTTATCTCGCGCATTTTTGCTTTGATGAGTGAGTGTCCTGTTTTAAACATCAACGGCACGCCGCCAGCCGCTTTGATGGCAGGGGCTAGGCGCTGAGAACACTTCACATCAAACAAAATAGTGCTACCGGGAACGCGAGACAGAACGTCTTGTGCAAACAAAATCATTTGTCGGTCGGGGTAAATATTGCTGCCATCGCGGGTCACAATTCCGAGGCGATCCCCGTCGCCATCAAAGGCCAAGCCTAACTCGGCGTCGCTGGTTTGCAAAGCATGAATCAGGTCACGCAGATTTTCAGGCTTGCTCGGATCAGGATGGTGGTTAGGGAAATTGCCGTCGACCTCGCTGAAGAGCTCAATCACTTCGCAGCCAATAGATCGCAATATGTCGGGTGCCGATGCCCCGGCTACCCCATTGCCAGAATCGACGACAATTTTGATGGGGCGCTGAAGGCGAATGTCGCTTTGAATGCGTTCTTGGTAAGCAGGCCTGACATCGGCACTGCTTCTGCTCCCGCCAGCTTTCAGCTTCCAAGTCGCATCGACCATCATGTTCCGCAGGGCTTGGATATCGTCTCCAAAGATTGCGCGCCCACCCATCACCATTTTGAAACCGTTGTAATCCCTGGGGTTATGGCTACCTGTCACCTGAATTCCACTGGTGCACAGCGTACTTGCTGCAAAGTACAACATTGGCGTGGTTACCATGCCCACATCAATGACCTCCACGCCTGATTCTGATAATCCACGCATCAAGGCATCGGCCAGCGACGGACCGCTTAAGCGGCCATCCCGGCCTACGGCAACCTTTTTTTCACCATGCTGCAGTGCTTGGGTTCCAAAGGTCTGGCCCAATCGAAGTGCGACGTCTTCATTAACCGTTGTGGGTACGATGCCGCGAATGTCGTAGGCTTTGAAGATACTGGGAGAGATAGTCATTTTTTTTGTAGCACGGGCACAGCTCTGGTTGGTTCTGCCATTGTAAAAGCGTTCAGATGAATGGGGATAGCGGTATCCATTCCAGTACTATCGCTTATCAAGCTACCATGACAAGCAAAAAATGAAGCCCTTTCAATCCCAAGCAGTCAAAACCACGTTTCAAAGTCCGCTCGGCCTTATGACTCTGGCTGCCAATGACAAAGGTTTAGTTGGTGTTTGGTTTGACGGACAAAAACATCAACCTGCCTTGGCTGATTGGGCCATGGTGAACAACCATCCTGTTTTAGACCAAGTCAAAGCTGCGCTCCAAGCCTATTTTTTGGGTCAAAGCAAAGATTGGAAATTAGACATTGACGAAACCATAGGAACAGATTTTCAACGCCAAGTTTGGAGCCAACTTCGCAACATACCTGCTGGAAAAACTGCAAGTTATGCGGACATTGCCCATGCCATTGGACGCCCAAAAGCCGTTCGTGCCGTAGGGTCTGCGGTAGGACGCAACCCTCTAAGCATTGTGACCCCCTGTCATCGAGTGATCGGGAGTAAGGGGGCAATGACGGGATACGCAGGGGGAATAGAACGTAAGATCGCGCTTCTTAAATTAGAAAGTGCTTTGTGAACGCCACTGCTTCCCGACCGTCTCCTTGGATCCCTGAATTTGTTTTACTCGCCGCCATCTGGGGAGCCTCCTTTTTGTTCACACGAATCGGCACAGTGGAGTTTGGGGTATTGGCTACGGCTGGTCTTCGAGTGCTGATAGCGACCTTGTTTCTGCTTCCCATTCTTTTGATTCGTGGCCACAGCCAATCCTTGCGAGAGCACTGGAAATTGGTTTTACTTGTTGGCGTTACCAATTCCGCTATTCCGTTTGTCTGTTTTAGCTTTGCTCTGCAGTCCATCACCGTGGGCCTTTCCTCCCTATTGAATGCCACAGTGCCCTTGTTTGGCGCAGTCATCGCGTGGGCGTGGCTCAGCGACCGGCCTAGTGGATCGCGCATGTTGGGTTTAGCTATTGGATTTTTCGGCGTAGCGATGTTGGCTTGGGACAAAGCCACTTTCAAGCCCGATGCATCCGGGTTGTCCAGCGGATGGGGCGTTTTAGCGTGTCTTTTTGCTTGTATTTGCTACGGTATCTCAGCAAGTTTCACCAAACGATTCCTCGGTGGACTACCTTCCTTGGTGTCCTCAACGGGCAGTCAACTTGGCGCAGCTTTAGCGCTACTGCCGCTCACCATTTTTTATTGGCCAAGCCAGGAAGTGTCGATGAAAGCTTGGGGGGCAGTGATCACTTTAGGCGTGGTCTGTACAGGATTTGCCTATATTCTTTTCTTTCGCCTTATCGAGCGAGCGGGTCCAGCCAAAGCCTTATCGGTCACTTTCGCCATTCCTGTCTTTGCCGTTCTCTACGGTGTGATTCTGCTAGGGGAAACAGTGACGCCGTGGATGGTGGGCTGTGGTTTAGTGATCGTGCTGGGAACAACTCTATCCACAGGAATACTGAAATTCTCGACTCTTGGATTGTCTAAATAACCAATACCACCCGGAAATCATTCACATTGGTATGCGTAGGGCCTGTAACGAGCGAATCCCCGAGTCGCTCAAAAAAAGTATGCGCATCGTTGGTATCTAGAAACTCTACCGGATCCATTTTCAAAGAGCGCGAACGATCCAATGTTTGCGGATCCGCGTAGGCGCCTGCAACTTCTTCTTGGCCGTCAACACCGTCGGTATCTGCGGCCAATGCGTGTATGCCGTTTGCACCGCGAAGTGCCAAAGCCAAGGCCAACAAGAACTCGACATTTCGGCCTCCCCTGCCCTTACCCCGAACAGTCACCGTGGTCTCTCCACCGGAGAGCAAGACGCAGGGCTTAGAAAAAGGCGCGCCAGTACGAGCGCATTGCAGTGCAAGCGCAGCCATCACTTTTCCAACTTCTCGCGACTCCCCTTCAATCGCGTCACTCAGAATATAAGCGTTCAATCCCGCAGCACGGGCCACTTCAGCGGCGGCCTCTAAGGCCATTTGCGGTGTGGCAATGAGACGACTTTCAGAGCGCGACATCCGCGCGTCTTCAGGTTTCATTGACTCGCCAGAGCCACTTTCTAAAACATAGTTTGCAATTACAGGAAGCTCAATCGCATACCTGCGAACAATCGCCAAGGCGTCCGTACAAGTCGTTGGATCAGCAACGGTTGGGCCGGACGCAATATCAATAGGATCATCCCCAGGAACGTCCGATAACAGCAAGGTGAAGACTCGCGCAGGAAAGCACGCAGCAGCTAAACGGCCACCCTTGATCGCAGATAGATGTCGTCGTACGCAATTCATTTCAGAAATCGATGCTCCTGACTTCAACAAAGCCGCATTAATGGCTTGTTTATCTTCAAGGCTGATGCCTTCCAATGGCAAAGGCATCAGAGCCGAGCCACCGCCAGAGATCAGGCACAAAACCAAATCATCTTTAGTTAAATTTTGAACTCGCTTAAGGATCGCTTTCGCAGCATTTAAACCATTGACATCCGGAACGGGGTGAGATGCTTCTACGATGTCGATATGTTTGCAATCCACCCCATATCCATACCGCGTTACAACCAAGCCTTCCAACGGCCCTTTCCAATGGTCTTCCACCGCACGGGCCATAGCAGCAGACGCCTTTCCCGCCCCGATGACGATGAGCCTGCCTTGGGGTGGCGAAGGCAAATGGGCAGGAACACACAAAGCAGGTTGGGCGCTGGCGACTGCAGCGCGGAACATGTCGCGTAACAGTTCTTTAGCTTCGCTAGCGTTCAGTAGGGGGCGCATCATGGATTGTTGAAACCTTTGCTTAAGGTTTAGCGCACTTGCCACCCTCTGCCAATCCAAAATGGGCGGCAACACCATCTAAAACCAGCATCCCCATCGCGGTACGGACCTCGTCTGTTGCACTACCAACATGGGGCAATAAGGTTGTGTGCTCTAAAGCCAGCCATCGTGGATCAATGTGCGGTTCATTACGATAAACATCCATGGCTACGCCACCGAGTCTGCCCGTTGCAGCGTGGGCAAAGAACGCTTCTTCGTCGATCAGATCACCGCGGGCAACGTTAACTACCATCGCTTGATCCGGCAGCAACGCCAATCGCGCTGCATTGATAGAACCACGCAACTGCGCTGTAGCAGGGGCACAAATACACAAAATATCACTGTGGGCCACTAAACCGTCAAGCGTTGGATGGAATTGCGCGCCCTGTGACTTTTCTGGGGGTAAGGCCGAACGGTTATGGTAATGAATCGACAGGCCAAAGGGCCGGGCTCGCTCGGCTACAGCCTGACCTATGCGCCCCATTCCAAAGATACCCAGTCGCAATCCTTGTAAAGACCGACCCAGCATAGACTTAGGCGCCCAACGCCCCCATCGCCGTTCCCGAAGGATTTTTTCAACACCACTGGTATCTCGAGCGGCCGCGATGATCAAAAACAAAGTCAGATCTGCAACCGCTTGCGTAAGCACATCAGGGGTATGAAAAACTTTCAGCCCGCGTTTTGAAGCCGCTTGCAAATCAACGTGGTCGGTTCCCACCGAATAGGTTCCGAGTACTTTGATCGAATCGGGCAAGGCAGCAATCGTTTGAGCGCTGAGCTTATCGCCTGGCATCACGATCAAAGCATCCATGCCAGCCACATTTTTCAATAATGCGTCGCCAATCGCAACGTCTTCGCGCCAAACGGTCAGATCAAACAATTGCTGAGCACGCTCTATTACGGCATCGGGCGGAACTCCCGTTAAAAGCAGCCGAGGTTTGGGAGGTTTTAATTCAGGGTTCATTTCTTTTTTCCGCGTTTCTTACTGATATCCGTTGACCACTGGGAGCGAGCGCCTTTGGCGGGCGGGCTCATGAAGGCATCACCCAAATTACCCGACCCAGGTTCTGGAATAGGACGACCGCTGTCGCGCCACTCTACGGCGGCCGCAAACCCGTATGTTTCAGCATAACGTTTAAACCAAAGTCCTTCGGGTGTGTGACGTGTAATGCCATCGAAAACATTGGCAAACATCTGCGTTTGCTCCAGCCCCATCGCGTCGATAGCTTGATTGATTACGAGCTTAAGCATCATGAGTTGGTTTTTAGGAACACCCGCAATACGGTCTGCTAATTTCTTTACAGTTGCATCGAGCTTTGCCAGGGGCGCCACTTCCGTTGCCAACCCCCACTCATACGCTTGCTTGCCGGTAATCAAATCACCTGTGAGCATCAAGCGCTTAGCTCGCATCGCACCCAAACGGTAAACCCACATCGCAGGACTTGGGCAGCCCCAAACGCGCACAGGCATATAACCAATTCTGGCTTTATCTTCCATTACGATGAAGTCGCAACAGGTCGCGATATCACTGCCCCCAGCAGCGGCATAGCCGTGAACTCTGGCAATCGTAGGTTTATAGGAACGCCACAGGCTCATGAAGTCCTCGGTATTTTTCTTCATGAACTTATAGTCCAGCATCGGGTCCCAAGGCATGGGCTGGGTAATGATGTTGGTGGGGTCGCCTTCCGCGTAGTGCTTGAGGTCATAGCCGGCGCAAAAAGCATCGCCTGCGCCGCGCACGACGATCACATGCACCCGATCATCGGCGTTCGCTGCCTCAACGGCTTGGCGAATTTCACCAGGCATTTCATCATTAATCGCGTTCAATCGCTCCGGGCGGTTGAGCGTGATCGTTGCAATACGCCCATCGACAGAAATTTTGAGGGTAGAGTAGTTCTTGTCAGCTTTTTTACTGGCAAGGCGCGCTCCTAAAACTACTTTTTTGCTTGCAGCTTTGAATTTAGGTTTCGCTGAGGAAATTGATTTTTTTGGTACTGTAGCCATAGTTGTCTCCATGAGTCAGGCGACAATAATTTGCCACCTTTAAAGAACAACTACTTTGTACCACGCTTATCGCAGCGCCTGGAAAACGACTATTCGATGGAAGCGCTTTTACTAGACTCAACCATCTGAATGTAATTGGACAAAAGAATCACACGGTCTTTAGTGATACTTCCAATTTTTCTGATGCCCTGAATGGGATTAGAGATTCCGGCTTGTACTTTGGAGAAAATAGTTTGCATTAACCTGATTTCTGCATCCCTTTGGTGTGCCCATTGCTTTTGCGATTTACGCAAAGCGGTTTGCTCATCCTCTGACAAAAGTTTCATGAGAGTGTTGTACTTGGACATCAACTCTACATCCCACAGCTTTTCCGATTGCAAAGTGCAATTAGCAATACCGGGCAGAGTTGGTTTTTTAGCAATGCATTCATCCAGAATTTTGTCAATAGGGTTGTCTGCAGCCCATGACACCTGGCCTAAGAAACCGCTCGCGGCAGCGACAATGATTACAATTAACTTAAGCATAAAATTTATGGGTTCTGTTTAAATATTACGTTTCTGTCATTTACTATACATTGGCTTAAGAAAAATGGTGTGACTTTCTAGGCAAAATTACAAAAAATTAACCCATGGATCAAACTGAGATATTCATCGTCGCGTTCTTGACAGTTTTGCTGCTTTTGCTGACGTCAATACCTGTTTACATTCACAGGGTTGGATTACGTTCTCAACGAAAATTCATTGGTGCACTGCAGAAATCACTGCCCCGAATTTCGATTGATTCAAGTCGCAGCCAAACCAACCAATTCTTTATTCCCAATCATTACGCGCTTTTTCAACTCAGTAGCCGATCTTTTTTGATTGTTTTTGGGCCTTTGGAGGTCATTAAAAACACCGACAGGTTGCCTTACGGGAAGGCCATTCTTAAGAAGCTTCATAGCAAGTACAGCACTGACGATTTCAATGCAATAGCCGCACTGGTTGCCGAAAAAAGCACAATCCCTGATGCAGATGAGATTCGCAAAGTAACCGCGCCTTAGGTCCGCTGAAGGGCCGTGGTTAGGCCTTTTGCCGTGCTGGCCAAAGCACACTGGCGATCGCAACCATCACGAACACCATGGCTATCCAGTCTTGCCAATGCGGCATTTCAGCCGTGATGACCGTTGCGCTGAGCGTGCCCACTAAAGGAACAGCCATCAAGCTCATGGTACTGGTTGAGGCTGGCAGGTCGCGCGCTATGCCAAACCAGATCAACTGCGCAAATCCGTAATTAATGAATACACCATAGGCCAAGCTGCCCCACATCACGAGGGAGAAAGCACTGGGATGCGGGAGTGGCTCCAGGGAAAGCGCAAGTGCCCAAACTACGAAGCTACCAAGCAGCAGCATCCATACCGTAACCACCAACGGCGAGAGAGTGAGATGCGCGCGTCGAAACAACAGCGTGCCTAGCGCCCACGAGATTGCGCCGCCCAGCATCCAAGCTACTCCGGTGGGTCGCCCCGATAGGCCTTGAATCTCGTGCCACAACAGTAGTCCAATGGCCAAACCTACACACAACACGGCCAAACGCAAACGTGCAGTGATGCGTTCGCCGAAAAAGACCGCTCCGATAAGCACCGTAAAAATCGGCATCGTAAAACCCAAGATCGCGGCGCGCCCTGAGGCTAGCTCCTGTACCCCGAAGATGGACATGATGTGCCAGCCCAGCACATTGGGCAAGCCGAGCACTGCGATGGAGAGCCACTCGCGCCCAACTGGGCGCATGCGCTCGCCCCGAATCGCCACATAAACAAAAAGCCAACTCGCCCCTAACAACATGGTGCTGGCCCGAAAGTGAAGCGGACTGATCTGCTGAAGTGAGAGCTTCATCATCGGCCAGTTGACGCCCCACATCAGCGTGAGAGCTACCAGCGCTAAAAGTTGGCGACGTGTAATCACAGGGAAACGGACAAAGAATTCATTCGCATGCGGCAAAGTATGGCATGGTAAAAAACTGAGCATTGCCAGACGCTGTTTTAATATTTAAAACCGCATACCTAGAAAAATTTTGACCTCTCACAACCTTTAAATCTAAGGGACGAGCGCTAAAAGTCCCAGCGACACAGGCATTAAAAGAGTCGCAAAAGTGTCGCCGCTGTATGCAAAAAATGAAAAATAGCCCTCAATAATTCGATTGGACTAAGGTCACCCGTGGCAACTAGTATCTTGGAAGCAACACTAGGAGACTAAATTGGAACTCGCCCGCTTCCCTCGTATTCGACTCGGTCATTTCCCGACCCCACTAGAGCCCATGGATAACTTGACGAGACTGCTCGGCGGGCCGCGCTTGTGGATTAAGCGCGATGATTGCACCGGCTTGTCGAGCGGCGGTAATAAAACACGAAAGTTGGAGTATCTAATGGCCGAAGCACTTGCGCAAAAGGCTGATACCGTCATCACACAAGGGGCAACCCAGTCTAATCACGCGCGTCAAACGGTCGCAGCGGCCGCAAAACTAGGGATGCAGTCCCATATTTTGTTGGAAGATCGAACCGGTTACACCCAATTCAATTACCTAGAAAACGGCAACGTATTACTGGATAGGCTGCATGGTGCCACGGTAGAACGTCGCGCAGGCGGAAGTGACATGCAAGGGGAGATGGAGACAGTGGCCAAACAATTGGAGCGTAACGGCCGTCGACCCTACGTAATTCCTGGTGGCGGATCGAATCCTGTCGGTGCTCTGGGTTACGTAAATGCCGCCCTGGAGTTGGTGAACCAGTCAGTGGAGCTAGGCCTGCGGATAGACCACTTAGTACATGCCACCGGGAGCTCAGGCACCCAAGCAGGTTTAGTAGTCGGTCTGCAAGCTATGCAAAGCAAGATTCAATTGTTGGGAATTGGAGTACGTGCGCCAAAAGAAAAACAAGAAAGTATGGTCTACGATTTAGCATGCCGAACTTGGGCTCATATGAAGTTAAAGGGAGACCTAGATCGCACATCGGTTCTAGCCAACTGCGATTACGTTGGCGACGGATACGGCTTACCAACACCAGCCATGGTTGAAGCCGTCAACTTACTTGCCAAGACTGAGGGCATCTTGCTTGATCCTGTTTACTCAGGCAAGGGCATGGCTGGATTGATCGATCTAATTCGCAAAGGCCAATTTGCTAAAGATCAAAACGTCGTGTTTCTACACACTGGTGGATCCGTTACGCTTTTTGGTTACCCCGACATTTTTGGTCTCGTGCCAACTTGAGAATCTCCGGTCAATCTTTGTTTTTAAAACGTAATTCAACCAAGTCATTAAGGAGACTAATCTGAAAAAATTCTTGCTCTTTTTTAAGATCGTAATTACCTAAACATATGCAATTTTTTTAACTAATGGAGATAACATGAAACATCTACTCAAAATACTGTTCATCAGCTCAACCTTGACTCTCGCAATGGCTTCTCAAGCCATGGCGCAAACCAAGGTGATCATTGGTCACTTCGGCGATCCCGCTCCTTACAAATCTATTGTTGCAGACGGCAGTCTTGAAAAAGTAACCGGCTGGTCCATTGAGTGGCGTCAATTTAATTCTGGCGCTGAGGTGAACGCTGCCATGGCGTCTGGCGGTATCGTGATCTCTGAGATTGGCTCTGTTCCACTATCGGCTGGATCTAGCTCTGGCTTAGACTATCAAATGATTTCTGTGGGTAAGGCCATTGATAGTTCTGAGGCGCTTATTTCAAGAAATGGAGCTGGTATTGATAAGCCAGCAGATTTGAGAGGCAAGCGCATTGCTGTGCCAATCGGATCCACAGCGCACTTCTCGCTGATGGGTGCTTTAAAGATGTACAACATGACAGAAAAAGACGTGACGGTTGTCGGCATGTCGCCCAATGAAATCGCCGCAGCTTGGAGTCAAAATGCCATCGATGCGGCGTTTGTTTGGTACCCAGTACAAGCGAAGATACGTGAAAACGGCAAAATTATGACTACGGCAGGTCTTGTTGCCAAAACTGGTTTTCCTACTTTCAATGGCTGGGTCGTCACTAACAAGTTTGCAGCGGCAAACCGGGCTGGTTTGATCAACTTTCTTAAAGCAATGAACCAAATCAATGGTGACTACAGCAAGAATACGGCCGCGTGGAATGTAGATTCGCCAAAAGTTAAGGCCGTTGCTGCTAACGTCGGTATTACGCCCGCTGCTGTAGTTTCTGCATTGGAAGGGGCGGTTTACCCCGATGCTGATTTAAATATGTCGGCCGCCTGGATGGGTGGCGGTGCAGCCACTACGATCAAATCCACAGCAGACTTTTTAAAGAGCGTTGGACGAATCAGTGCGGCAGCTGACAACTACTCCAAGTTTGTAAATCCTGAATTTGCCAAAGCTGCTGCTGGCAAGTAAGTTTTCACATATTCACATGTACTGACCTGCTCGCACCGGGTCAGTACGCTTCACAAACTCATTTAGGACTCCAATGACTGCACTTGCAATCCGCAATGCATCGGTGTTTTATCCGGTACCCGGCAAACCGTCTGTACATGCGTTAAAAAATATTAACTTTGAGATTCATGAAAAAGAATTTGTCGTGGCACTTGGCGCATCAGGCTGCGGTAAATCAACATTACTGAACTTGATAGCTGGATTCATGGCGCCCAGTGAAGGCGAGATTTCACTCAACAACAGAATCATCACCGGCCCTGGCGCAGATAGATCGGTAGTATTCCAGAAACACGCTTTACTACCATGGTTGAATGTACTGGACAACGTGGCGTTTGGTTTAAAAATTCAAGGCCATAACAAAGAAAAACGAGAAAAAATTGCCCGCAATTTCATTGCGCTGCTTGGCCTTGAGCAGTTTGAACAATCTGCTACCTACCAATTGTCTGGTGGAATGCAACAGCGAGTTGGTATAGCTCGGGCTTTGACCAGTGATCCAGACATCTTACTAATGGATGAGCCACTTGGCGCGCTTGATGCGCTGACTCGCGAAAGAGCACAAGAACTGATTTTAAAAATCTGGCGTAACACTGGGAAAATGGTGTTCTTCATCACCCATAGTGTTGAAGAGGCACTATTTATGGGCACCAAATTAATCGTGATGTCGCCACGCCCAGGCCGAATTTCACATGTATTCGATTTACCCTTTAGTCAGCGCTATTTTGAGACTGGCAATGCTCGCGCGATCAAAGCCTCCGCCGACTTTATTGACCTTCGAGAAAAGATATTGCAGATTATCTTTACCGATGAATCAGGAGACGAACATGAGTGACACCCGTTCAACGCTTAAAGATAGCTTCTGGGCAGGTTTTACGAAAGCTAAACCTGCAAAGCCAGGTGAAATTTATGGTGTCCCCGGACAAGGTGACAGCTTAAAAGTTAGCGCTGTCGTCATTGTCCTGTTAATCTTTGTTTGGTGGTTCGCCACCTATGCGGGATTTATCAAGCCGCTTTTCTTGCCCTCGCCGATGGGCGTTATTGATGCTTTTCTGGTTGTACTCAAAGACGGTTTTACGGGAGCTAGTTTCTGGGAGCATACTTTGGTCAGCACGCTGCGCGTCTTTGGCGCTTTCTTGCTAGCTTGCGTAATAGGGATACCCCTTGGAATTGCGATGGGTATGAGCCCATTCGCGCGCGGTGTTTTTGACCCACCCATTGAGTTTTACCGCCCGATTCCGCCGTTGGCTTACCTGCCGCTCATGATTATTTGGTTTGGCATTGATGAGTTGTCAAAATTATTGCTGATATTCTTGTCCGTCCTGGCACCTATGGCCTTGGGAGCAAGGGCGGGCGTCAAGTCAGCAGCCATTGAGCAAATTCATGCGGCCTATTCGTTTGGAGCCACCCGCTGGCAGGTAATTCGCTTAATAGTTTTACCTTCTGCTATGCCAGAAATATTTACGGCAATGCGAGTGGGAATTGGTTTTGGCTGGACAACTTTGGTGGCAGCTGAAATGGTGGCCGCCACCTCCGGTTTAGGCTATATGGTTTTGTCAGCGTCGCGATTTTTGCAAACGCCGATTGTCATCATGGGCATTGTGGTGATCGCTGCGATTGCATACGCTTTTGACCACTTAGTGCGTTTTATTGAGCGTCGGGTAGTGCCGTGGAAGGGCCTTACGTGACAGAAAATATCCTGCCACACCGAAGGTTGGGCTTAGGCTCGACCCTAGTGTTAGTTCATGGCTATTTAGGGGGCTCAAGTCAATGGGACCAACAGGTTCAATTCCTGAGTCGTCAATTTGATGTCATAGCTGTGGATTTGGC
The DNA here is from genome assembly GCA_005793295.1 of Burkholderiales bacterium. Taxonomy (GTDB): domain Bacteria; phylum Pseudomonadota; class Gammaproteobacteria; order Burkholderiales; family Burkholderiaceae_C; genus Allorhodoferax. The sequence continues at coordinate 12,664 of SXSX01000047.1, forward strand.
CGGCTACGGCAACGCGCAGCACCTGAACGCACCCACCGAAATGGCCGCACACGCCAGAGACGTACTCTACACCCTAGATGAGTTGGGAGTAAATCGTTTTAACTTGTTAGGTCACTCTATGGGCGGCATGGTAGTTCAAGAAATCGTCAGCATCGCGCCAGCAAGGGTGCACAAACTAGTGCTATACGGAACCGGGCCAGAGGGCAACATCCCCGGGCGCTTTGAGACCATGGCGCGTTCACGCGAGCGACTGGCCGAAGACGGTCTACAGCGGACAGCAAGGCGCATTTGCGCGACCTGGCTGCTTGACAAAGAGGCCTCGCCGGCCTTCGATTTATTAGCTTCTCTAGCCGAGTGCGCCAGTGAACAAGCGGCACACGCTGGCCTTATGGCTATGGAGGCTTGGGATGGACGCGACCGCCTCAGCGCGATTCAACAGCCAACCTTGGTATTTTGGGGCGAGCGAGATCGAACCTACGGTTGGTCGCAAATTGAAAAGCTCTGGCGCACGATTCCAAATGCCTGCCTTGCTGTATTGCCTATGTGTTCCCATGCAATGCACCTAGAGAGAACCGACTTGTTTCACACACTGCTTTTGGAGTTCTTGCTTTCGGGTGAATCCTTGACATGACCCTAGTGCGCGGCTTTGTGAGCTTAGGAGCTAGCCATAATGTGCGTAACTGGGAGGCTGCGGCATTGGAACTGAAATGGCTTGACGACTATATCGCACTGATCGAGACGGGTAGCTTCTCGGCGGCCTCTGAGCGTCGGCATATTTCCCAGCCAGCCTTCTCGCGCAGAATTCAGATGCTCGAAGACTGGCTCGGCGTGACTCTGATCGACAGAACACGTAAGCCACTACAGTTCACCCCCGTGGCCAGGGACAACCAGCTCGAGTTTCGCCACTTAGTGGCACAGATTTATGAATTTCGCGCCATTCTTAAGTCCGAGTCGCTTGACAGCGCTGGCATCACCGTTGCTGCTCAGCATACGCTCGCCGCGTCCTATGTTCCAGGTTTTCTCGTCAGACTGCGAGATCTGGGCTTGGATCAGAATTTCAGAATTAGGTCTGAGAACCGCTCAGACAGCGTTGGGATGCTAATACGTGGCGAGGCCGAGATCCTGATTACGTACGACAACCAGCAGTCGCCTTGCAACATTTCAGATCAACTAGCACTGCGCCACGTACTTGGACAAGATGAGCTGCAGCTAGTAGCCAGCCCGTCAATGCACAAAACATTAAGGACGGTCGATAAAGGAGAGAGTGTCCATATGCTGTGTTATCCGCCGGACAGCTTCTTTGGTCAAGCTTTGCGCGCAGAGGTCCTACCAGATTTGATGCGCCGCCAGCAAGTGATCGTTAGATGCGTAAGCGAGTTCGCTATGGGGCTGCGCGAGCTGGCTTTGATCGGTCAAGGGGCTGCTTGGTTGCCAACCTCGCTGATCAAAGACGACCTTGCGCGTGGCAGACTCCTTCCACTTAAAGATCTCGGTCACTCCGTTCCCCTAGAGATCGTAGCCTTCTTTGCTATTTTGACGGGAGAACGGGGCGAGTTTTTGAAGCATAGTTTTAATCGGATTACTGGACGCACACTCTCTGATATAAGCACTGAAGTAAATTAAGCCAAAGGGGTTCTTTCGATTGAGTCTGTTATCAATCAAAAAACCTCCTCGTTGCCTAGGTAAATAAATCAGATTTTTCCAACGATCTTATGTTGGCGGAAATTTAATAATCCAGCCATTTCTCTTTGGCTTTAAAAATGCAAATAGCGCAGCCATGAGAAAATGCGTCTTTTAAACAGAAAGTAACTATGACCATCTCAATGTACCAAGCTAGCGTGCCTCGTATTGTCAACATGTTGACTAATCTAAGCCAACTGCTCGATAAGGCCCAAGTCCACATTGAAAGCAAAAAATGGAATGAGTCTGCCCTCACTCAGTTTCGTCTTTACCCAGACATGTTGCCTATGTCACGCCAAGTTCAAATTGCTTGCGATACCGCCAAAGGCGTTGTCGCCAGGCTTTCAGGTGTAGATATCCCTGTTTACGAAGACAACGAAGTGACCCTGTCTGATTTAAAACAACGCGTTGCTAAGACTATGGCGTTTGTTGAAGGCTTCAAGCCAGCGCAGATTGATAGAACTGAAGACAAGGACATCATCACCAAGCGCGGTGACGTAGAGACCCATTACAAAGGCATGCAGTTTTTACTGAACCATGCTATGCCCAATATCTATTTTCACGTCACTACTGTTTACGCTATCTTGCGTCATAACGGCATTGAAATTGGCAAGCGCGACTACTTGGGTAAGGTTTGATCTGATGCGCACTTGCTCCGCCGATTAGAACTGAGGCAAGTGCAAGATCCAATGATCGCCAATGGGGAAGATGAATCGATGGCTACTCTCCTCACGCCGCAAACGATGACCAGCCCATTCGCCCGCCAAAGAATATCCTATCTGTAAATCTCACGGCGGTTACCGACTTGCAACACAAGAACGCATAAAACACCATTTTGAATGTCACAAATTATTTTGCTATCACCGACTCGGTAGCGCCAAAATCCGCCAAGTGGTCCTGTCAGTGCTTTTCCTGTACTGCGGGGGTTCTCAAGTACGGCGATACGTTCGTCCATGAAATCAATAATACGCCGCGCCGTTTGTTTATCGAGCTTGCGTAATTGCGCCTTGGCTGTATCGGTATATTCAATCGTCCAAGCCAAGATCTGCCCTTACTTGCGCTGCGGAATGCATTTTTTCTTGCCCTTTGCGAACGCGCTCAAGCACTTCCGATGCAAGGTAGTAGTCTTCCGCGTCTTCGATTCCATGTTCAATGATTTCACGCAGGTAGTAAGCCTTTGTGCGTCCAGTATGGGATACGAGAAAGTTAAGCCGTTGTTCGGTTTCAGGAGCAAGTCGAATTGAAGTGGCCATACCCAAAGCATCCATTTAAATACACGTATTCACTGTATC
>SXSX01000048.1 GCA_005793295.1 Burkholderiales bacterium
CAACGAGCGCGAGTGTTCTATTCAAAGGCGCCACCAAAAAGTCATTGAAGAGGCGCCGAGCCCCTTTATCAGCGAAGCCACTCGAAAAGCCATGGGCGAACAGGCGGTTGCATTGGCAAAAGCGGTGAAATACCAAAGCGCGGGAACGGTTGAGTTTGTAGTCGGTAAAGACCAAAGCTTTTACTTCCTTGAAATGAATACCCGTTTGCAAGTGGAGCATCCTGTGACAGAAGTCATCACAGGCCTAGACTTGGTGGAGTTGATGATTCGCGTTGCAGCGGGAGAAAAACTGCCGCTCACGCAAGCCCAGGTCAAGCGCGATGGCTGGGCCATGGAGTGCCGCATCAACGCGGAAGATCCGTTCCGTAATTTCCTCCCATCCACCGGTCGTTTGGTGCGCTTTGCGCCGCCCACCCAAACCATGTGGCAATCCGACATCCAGCATTTGTTCGGGGTGCGGGTCGATACCGGAGTGCAAGACGGCGGTGAAATTCCTATGTTTTATGACTCGATGATTGCCAAGCTGATTGTTCACGGTAAAGACCGGCTCGATGCCATTGACAAAATGCGCGAAGCACTTAACGGCTTTGTAATTCGCGGTATCAGCAGCAATATCCCCTTTCAGTCTGCGCTCTTGGCGCACCCCAAGTTTGTGTCGGGAGATTTCAATACTGGTTTCATTGCAGAAAATTACGCCCACGGGTTTCGCGCGGAAGACGTACCTCACGAAGACAGTAACTTTTTAATCGCACTGGCCGCGTTTGTTCGGCGCAAGTCGCGTGAGCGTGCTGCGAGCCTGAGTGGTCAACTGCCCGGCTATGCGGTCAATGTGGGCAACGACTATGTGGTGGTGAGCTTAGATGCACAAGGCAAAAACATTTACACGCCGGTACATGTTGATGAGTTTGTGGGTGTGAGTGGAACCGCGACAGTGCGCGTGGACAACAAGAGTTACGAAATCTGCAGCGCTTCCCGATTGAACGATATTGGTATTCACGGCACAGTCAATGGACAGCCGTTTACTGCACAGGTCGAACGAGGAACGCCTAAAAACCCGCTGGCTTTGCGTGTTCAGCACAACGGAACCCGTATCGACGCGCTGATTATGTCCCCGCGTATGGCTGAACTGCACCAGCTCATGCCACACAAACTTCCGCCTGACCTCAGCCGTTTTGTTCTCTCTCCCATGCCCGGATTGTTGGTCGATGTAGCAGTCGTACCAGGCCAAAAAGTCTTGGCTGGCGAGCGGGTTGCGGTGATTGAAGCCATGAAGATGGAAAACGTACTTTTTGCGGCTGCCGATGGTGTGGTCGGTAAAGTATTGGCTGCTAAGGGAGAAAGTTTAAGCGTCGACCAAGCCATCATTGAGTTTGCATAAGCGAGGACAACAGCATGCAGCGCCCCTTCAAAGTTTTAGGAATTCAACAAATCGCAATTGGCGGGCCAGACAAAAAACGGTTGCAAAAACTCTGGGTTGACATGTTGGGCCTCGAAGTTACGGGCACGTTTCAAAGCGAACGTGAAAACGTGGACGAAGACATCTGCGCCATCGGCAGCGGCTCCTTTAAGGTGGAGGTCGATTTGATGCAGCCAATAGACCCCGATAAAAAACCCGCCGTTCACACCACACCGCTCAACCACGTGGGATTGTGGATTGATGACTTGCCCCAAGCGGTGCAATGGCTCTCCGCACAAGGCGTTCGATTCGCCCCTGGCGGCATCCGCAAAGGCGCTGCCGGATTTGACATTTGTTTTCTACACCCTAAAGCCAGCGAAGAATTTCCAATTGCAGGCGAGGGGGTTTTGATTGAGATGGTGCAGGCGCCCCCTGAAGTGGTGAGTGCTTTTGCTCGGTTAAGCACCAGCGCTGGCGCATAAGATTTCACGTCTTATAGCCATCCGCGTTAAACCCTTGTGCTTTAGGGCTTTAGGGCTTTGCGTTGGCGGGCGCGTTCCATGGCAGCTTGGATGACGGCCTTTTTCTGGGCTAGCACGTTGGTGTCGGTAATGCGGGAGTGGGCTGCGAGGTCGCTTAGTTTGTGTTGCGCTTTAGCGGCTTGGGCTGCTTCGTGTGCGCTCTGAGTGGCTGCTCGGCGTTGCTTGGCCTTCTGATAGCGGCTGCGTGCGGTATCCGCCAAAGTGGGGGACCAGGCACTCCAGCCAGTAGGCGCATCGCTTTGCGTTGTCGGGTGCGCTGGCTCTAGCGCAATGCAATCAACGGGACAGACCGGCAAGCAGAGTTCGCAGCCTGTGCAATACGCCTCAATCACGGTATGCATGCGTTTATTGCTGCCAAAGATCGCATCCGTAGGACACGCGTCAATACACAGCGTACAACCGATGCACCACGCTTCATCAATGAAGGCAACGGTGCGCGGGCTTTCAACTCCAAAAGTCGGGTCGAGTGGCTTGGCGGTCCGTCCGGTGATGATGGCTAAACGCACAATGCCTTCTGCGCCGCCCGGTGGACACTGATTGATGTCGGCCTCTTCAAGGCTCAGAGCGTGTGCGTAAGCCGCACAGTCAGGGTAACCACAGCGCGTACATTGGGTTTGCGGCAAGGCGTCTAAAAGACGCTCTGCAAGTGCTTCCTTTGTTCGCGCCGGGGCGTTCACCTTTTCGTTGCTGCCTTTTTAGCAGGCGAGGTCTTTTTAGCCGCAACGGTTTTTTTCGCAGGAACCGCTTTTTTCACGACCGCGGCTTTTTTTACGGTTGCTGCTTTGAGGGCTTGGGTGCTGTGGTGGCTTTTGATAAATGCGGTGACTTCGGGATAAACATGTTCGCGCCAGCGCCGGCCTGAGAAAATACCGTAGTGACCCGCACCCTTGGCTTCAAAGTGTTTCTGCCTTTCCTTGGGAACGCCAGTACAAATACCGTGTACGGCACGGGTTTGACCCGATCCAGAAATATCGTCCAACTCCCCTTCGACCGACATCAATGCGGTGGTGCGGATATCGGAGGGTTTGACGCGTTCCAATTTGCCTGAGGGCGAAGTCACATCCCAGGTACCATGGACCAAGCTGAAGTCTTGAAAAACCACTTTGATGGTCTCAAGGTAGTAATCCGCGTCCATATCCAACACAGCGTTGTATTCGTCGTAAAACTTGCGGTGGGCTTCAGTGCTGGTGTCGTCGCCTTTGATCAGGTCTTTGAAATAATCAAAATGGCTTTTGGCATGGTGGTCCGGGTTCATCGCTACGAAACCGCTGTGCTGCAAAAAGCCAGGGTAGACGCGCCGACCTGCGCCAGGAAATTTACTCGGGACCCGAAAGATCACATTGTTTTCAAACCAGCTATGGCTCTTGTTAGTTGCCAAGTTATTCACCGCTGTGGGTGATTTACGGGCATCAATCGGGCCGCCCATCATGGTCATACTCAGCGGTGTTTTTTCGCCTCGGCTGGCCATTAAAGAGACCGCAGCGAGAACGGGAACCGTTGGCTGGCACACGCTCATCACATGGCAGTTGCCATACTTCGATTGAACATGGCGAATGCATTCTTCGACATAGTTGACATAGTCATCCAAGTGGAATTCGCCTTCGCTTAAAGGAACTAAGCGAGCGTTTTTCCAATCGGTGATATAGACCTTGTGGTCTTGCAGCATGGTTTTAACGGTGTCCCGTAGCAGCGTCGCGTAGTGGCCTGACAAGGGGGCTACGATCAACACGGCGGGTTGGTCTTTCATGATCGCAAGCGTGGGGCCGTCGTCAGTCAGGCGCTTAAACCGCAGGAGCTCGCAAAAAGGTTTTTTCCATTCAATGCGCTCGTGAATGGCGACTTCGACGCCTTTGACCTCAATCGTGCGCAAGCCAAACTCTGGCTTTTCATAGTCTTTTCCCAGGCGGTGCATCAGGTCATAGCTGGCTGAAAGACGCTGTGACAGGGGATTTTGCCCGGCCAGGGAAAGGGGGTTCGCGAATGACTTGGCTGCAAAGCTGGCCAAGTCAGAAAAGGGTTCAATCAATGAGCGCTGGCTCTCGTAGAGTTGATAGAGCATGAAGGGGTCCCTTTTGAAAAATGTTGCAGTGCAATATAACAGTTTTTAGCCATCCCGGGGCGGGAATTACTTACATCGGGATGACTAAACCCGCTGTTTACATGACCTTGGCGATAGACGCACACACATAGTCGATGTTTTTGCTGTTTAAGGCGGCAACACACATGCGCCCGGTATCGGTTCCATATACTCCAAACTCCGAGCGCAAACGCACCATTTGGTCTTTACTCAGGCCGGAGTAGCTAAACATTCCGATTTGGGTGGCGATAAACCCCATATCGGCTGTGACCCCAGAGGCTTTCAAGCCCTGGACCAAACTTTTCCGCATGACCTTGATACGGGCGCGCATTTCGCCCAATTCTTGTTCCCATTGGGCCCGTAGCGTGGGGTTGTTTAAAACAGCCGCTACGACCGCGCCGCCATGGATCGGCGGGTTGGAGTAATTGGTCCGAATCACAATTTTGAGTTGGCTCAAGACTCTGTCGGCTTCTTCTTTGCTGGCGCACAGCACCGACAAAGCGCCCACCCGCTCGCCGTACAGGCTAAAGCTCTTGGAGAAGGAGGTAGAAACAAAAAAATCCAGGCCGGCGGCGACAAACTTTCCGATCACTGCGCCATCTTCGGCAATTCCGTGGCCAAAGCCTTGGTAGGCCATGTCTAAAAAGGCAGTCAGAGATTTAGCTTTAACTACAGCAATGACCTGATCCCATTGCTCTGCAGTGATGTCGTAGCCGGTCGGGTTATGGCAACAGGCGTGCAAAACCACGATGGTGGCGGGCGCGGCAGCATTGAGGCTTGCCAGCATGCCTTCAAAATTGACGCCACGTTTGTCGGCGTCGTAATAGGCGTAGCTGTCAACCGTAAAACCAGCGTTGGTGAACAGAGCACGGTGGTTTTCCCAGCTGGGATCCGATATCAACACCTTGGCGTTGGGGTTCAAACGCTTTAAGAAATCCGCTCCAATTTTTAGACCACCGGTTCCGCCGATCCCTTGGACGGTTGCCACCCGGCCAGTTTTTACAGGTTCAGAGTCAACGCCAAAAACCAAGCCTTTGACAGCTGCGTCATAGGCTGCAATTCCGTCAATGGGCAGGTATCCGCGTGCGGTGGGGGTGGCCATCAAGGTTTTTTCTGCGGCTTGTACACATTGGAGCAAAGGCAACTTACCGTTGTCGTCGAAATAAACGCCAACACCGAGATTGACTTTATGGGGGTTGGTGTCAGCGTTGTATTGTTCGTTGAGTCCCAAAATCGGGTCACGGGGGGCCATTTCGACGGCGGAAAAGAGAGACATGAATAAATCCTGAGGATGAGCAAAATCTGATTTTACCGTTGACCTGCGCTAAGCTAGCGGGTTAGCCTACTCCAAGTTATTCATGTCTGAGCCCACAGAAGTCATTGCGCCGGTGCTTCCCGGAACCTTTGTCAGTTTTCCTGACTCGCCATTCGATCTCTACCAGCCTTATTCGCCGGCGGGTGACCAACCTACCGCTATTGAGAAATTGGTGGAAGGTATCAACGACGGCGAAGTATTTCAAACCTTGTTGGGTGTGACCGGCTCAGGTAAAACGTTCACCATGGCCAACGTGATTGCTCGCATGGGGCGGCCCGCTATTGTGTTTGCGCCTAATAAATCTGGCAGCCCATCCGATCATGACTGCGGAAGCAAGAGATGATACGGAAATGATGGCAGCTTTCACTGGAGAGCTGTAGCACCGCCATGACTGAGAGGGTGCACAAGGGGACACTGCGCCATCAGAGGGCATTTCCTCTCGAAGTTGCTGCAAAAAAATTGCCGATGCACCGGCAC
>SXSX01000049.1 GCA_005793295.1 Burkholderiales bacterium
AAAACACCATGCCGACGGACTGGGTCCAATCGGGCAAAGCGGTGTAATGCAAGTGGTGCGGACCCGCCCACATGTAGGTAAAGATCAATGCCCAAAAGTGAACGATCGATAAGCGGTAAGAATAAACGGGGCGCTCGGCCTGTTTGGGAATGAAGTAATACATCATTCCCAAGAACCCGGCGGTTAAGAAAAAGCCCACTGCGTTGTGTCCGTACCACCACTGAACCATGGCGTCTTGAACGCCGGCGTAGGCCGAGTAGGATTTCATCCAACCGGCGGGAATCGCAGCGCTGTTAACCAAGTGCAGGATGGCAACAGCCAAAATGAAGGCGCCAAAGAACCAGTTGGCTACATAAATGTGCTTGACCTTGCGGGTACCTAGCGTGCCAAAGAAAACAATGGCAAAAGAGACCCAGACTAAAGTAATCAGAATATCAATTGGCCACTCGAGTTCCGCGTATTCCTTGCCTTGGGTGTAACCCAGAGGCAGGGAGATCGCAGCCGCCAAGATAACCAATTGCCAGCCCCAAAAGGTAAACGAGGCCAATTTATCGGCAAAGAGTCGGACGTGGCAGGTGCGCTGCACCACGTAGTACGCGGCAGCAAACAAGCCGCAGCCGCCAAACGCAAAAATCACCGCATTGGTGTGCAAAGGTCGTAAACGTCCGTAACTTAACCACGGAATGCCGAAATTGAGTTCAGGCCAGGCCAACTGGGCTGCAATGATCACGCCTACGAGCATGCCCACCACACCCCAAACCACTGTCATGATGGCGAATTGACGTACAACGGTGTCGTTGTAACTAGCCGCCTGCTGATTTGCAAATGCCATATTCACCTCTTTGATTAATCGCAGAGGGAAGTGTCGGGGTTAGTAATTCAACTGGGTTTGATCCATGTCAAAAGGCTCCAAAAAAAGCCCTTACTTTTTATAGGAAAGATCAAGAATCTCGCAAAATTCTCTCGCCTTCGGACTCAATATCATCAAATTGACCTCGGTCGATCGCCCACCAAAGCCCCCCCAGAATGAAGAAAACCAGCACGACCGACAAAGGGATGAGCAAGTACAAGATATCCATAGCGTGTTTAAAACCTTAAATTGAGGGTGTTTCTGGATCGGCGTCAGCTTGGGTTAAGCGCATGGCGTTTGCCACAACCCCAAAAGAGCTCGCTGCCATTCCAAGCCCGGCCAACCAGGCCGGAAGCAAGCCCACCACGGCCAAAGGAACGCAAGCCGCGTTGTAAATCAAAGCCCACCAAAGATTTTGCCGCACCACAGCCATGGTTTGCCGTGCCAAACGAACCGACTGTGCAACGGCCATGAGTTTGTCTCCCATCACCACAAAGTCTGCCCGGGCTTGGGTGATGGCCAAAGACTGTCCAAACGCAAAAGAAACATGCGCCCCCGCCAAAATGGGGCCGTCATTGAGGCCATCGCCCACCATCGCTACCTTTTTACCTTGCGATTGCAAAACGCGCAGGCCGGTCAATTTGTCTGCGGGGGAGCAATCGCCTTGCGCAGTTTCCAAGCCCAATAGCAAAGCTACTTTGTTGACGGCAGGACTGCTATCGCCTGACATCAAGCGCACATCGATTTGCATTGCTTTGAGGGCGTTGATGGTCGTTTGCGCATCGGCTCTCAAGTCTTCTACCAAGCTAAAGCTTGCCAACCAACCTTTAGCATCGCTTAAAAATACGTGAGGCCCGACCGGCGTAAGACGCTCGGCTTCATGGGTGACTCCACAAAAAGCCGCCGAACCCAAGCGCAAGGGCTGAGGAACACCCGCTAAAAGCACCTCCCCTTCAAGACCTTCGCCTGCTGACTCGCTTACCGCTTGACACATTGGTTGAGGCACACCATTGCCAGAAGCTGGCAGCCACGCCCGGTAAATTGCTTGGGACGCAGGGTGGCGCGAATGAAATCCCATCGCTGCAGCAAGCGCTAAAGCGCGGCCCGGCTCCAAGCCTTCACGGCAAACCACCGAAGCGACTTCCAAGGCATCGCGGGTTAAGGTGCCAGTTTTGTCAAAAACCACCGTATCCACCTTGGACAAGGTCTCAAGTGCTTGTAATTGACGCACCAAAATGCCACCGCGTGCCAAACGCCCGGCAGAGGCCAACATTGCAGCAGGCGTAGCCAATGACAAAGCGCAAGGACAAGTGACAACCAAAACAGCCACCGCAACCATCAAAGCGTGTTCTGGATTACGCTCCCACCACCACGCAGCAGCAAGTGCGGCACAAACTAAAACACCCAACAAAAAAGGTTTGGCTAAGCGATCAGCCAATAAAGCGATCTCAGGCTTGCTGGCCGAGGCGCTTTCCATCAGCCTGACGATTTCAGAAAAACGGGTGTCTTTTCCAATGGCTGTAACCTTGACGCCCAAGGTCGCACTCAAGTTATGGCTTCCGGCAAGCACTGCCATTCCCACAGAGCGCTTGAGGGGGTGAGACTCACCGGTAAGTAGGGCCTCATCAACTTCACTGCTACCGAACGCGACCACTCCATCCACCGGAATAGCCTCGCCTGGATAGAGCCGCAAAACATCGCCTACCAAAATGCGCCTGACTGCGACCCGCTCAAAACTTCCATCGGCACGTTGGCGTTCTGCGCTTTCAGGAAGCCGGTTCATCAGCACCTCCAACGCGCCAGCGGTGCGGTCACGTAGGCGCAACTCCAACCAACGCCCACTGAGCAAAAAGAAAACAAACATGGTCAACGAGTCGAAATACACCTCGGCACCAAAAATACCCTTCGGCTCAAACGTGCCTGCCGTGCTGACTGCGAAGGTAATGCCAATTCCCAAAGCAACGGGCAAATCCATGCTGACACGGCGTGCGAGCACGTCTTGCCATGCGCGGCTGAAAAAGGGACCGCAAGAAAAAAGCATGACCGGGAGCGTCAATACCCACGAAGCCCAGCGCAGCAGTTGCTCCATCTCTGGCGTTAAGTCTCCAGCATGGGCAATGTATGCAGGGTAGGCGTACATCATGACTTGCATCATGCAAAGACCTGCTACAAGCCAGCGCCACAAGGCTTTTCGCGTTTCGAGTTTGCGTCGTTCAACAGCAAAAACGTCATTAGCAGGAACAGCGCGGTAGCCGCTGCCCTGAACCGCCTGCATCCATTGCGAAGGAAGCACCTGTTCTGGCGACCAGCGCACCGTTGCTCTTTGGCTTGCAGCGCTGACCCGGGCACTCATGACGCCTGGCATGGCACGCAAAGCGTCCTCAACGGTGACCGAGCAGGCTGCACAGTGCATTCCCTCGATCACCACGCTGGATTCCCACAGGGCAGTGTTGTCGCTACAGAGACGGCTAAACGCTGACCACTCTTGGGGATCATCAAGAACCGCAAGTGTGTTGGTCGGTGCAATAAACATAAACCGGAGTTTGCCTTGCTTAAATGGTTATCGCTTGATTCATATCAAAGCTTCTCAAGATGCCAAGGCGTAACCTTAGGACTTCACTATCTGAGAGGCTGTTATGTACAAACGAATTTTAGTTGCGACCGATGGATCGAAGCTGTCAAAAAGTGCAGTGACCCAAGCCATAGGACTTGCGCAATCTTGCAAAGCCGAGTTGGTTGTACTTCAAGTCGTTCCGCCCTACCCTATGAGCTATTTTGAAGGTGGCATTGTGCTTGACGTCGAAGAGATCAAACGCATTGAGGCCCAATGGGCAGACAACGGCCAAGCGATTGTGGATACCATTAAAAAAACGGCCACTGCCAAAGGCATTAGCACCAAAGCCGTTGTAAGTAAGTCGGATGTGGTTTCCAATGCCATCATCGCGACGGCTAAAAAACACGCCTGTGATTTGATTGTCATGGCGTCCCACGGCCGCCGGGGTATCAAGCGGCTATTACTGGGAAGTGAAACCAACCAGGTACTCACCCACACCACCACAGCCGTCTTGGTCGTTCGCTAAGAAGTTGCGCCAACATCCTCATCTGCGAAACGTTCTCGGATGAGGAGAATGTCATCCCAGGCTTGGAAAAAAGCATCAACGCAAAGAGGATCGAAATGCGTTCCTGCGCCATCGCGCAAGTACTGCGCCGCTTCATCTAAAGGCCAAGCCGATTTATAAGGCCGTTTTGAAGTAAGTGAATCAAAGACATCGGCGACCGCCACGATTCGACTAAAGATAGGGATGCCTTCCCCTTTGAGTCCGCTGGGGTAACCCGAACCATCAAATTTTTCATGGTGACCCAAAGCCACCGCCGCGCCCGCTTGCAAAATTTCCGACTGACTGTCTTTAATTAACTCAAAGCCCAAACGCGCATGCGCTTTCATGGCCTCAAACTCATGAGGCTCAAATTTTCCAGGCTTACAAAGTAGCGCGTCAGGAATACCTACCTTGCCGATGTCATGCATGGCTGCGGCGTCTAAAAGCAGTTCTTGGTCTTCTAAGGAAAAACCCAATTGTTTCGCAATGCGGGCTGAGTAGTGCGCCATTCGCAAGATATGCGCTCCCGTTTCAGCATCTCGGTATTGGGCGAGCCGCGCCAAGTGCATGACGGTGTCTCTTTCACGCTCCCGAATTTTGAGGGTTGCTTTGTGGACTTCTTGGTTTAACCAGTGCGCTCGGCCGTGTAGTACGCGGTTGGCAGCGCTGAGCTTGAGCATATTGCGGGTGCGGGCCACAAACTCCACGGCATCCACCGGCTTGGTGAGAAAGTCATCCGCGCCAGACTCTAAAGCGTCGTAGCGTACAGACTTGGCCTCATTGGCGGTGATCATTAAAACAGGTGTGCTGCTTCGAGAGGACATTTGACGCAATTGCCGAATCCATTCAATGCCATTCATCTCCGGCATCATATAGTCCACGATGACGAGGTCCACCCGGTTGTCACTACAGAACTCTAAGGCGGTTTTTGGACAAGAAAAAGAATGGCACTCGCAGTGATCCAATCGGGCAATCAAAGTCTCCAACAGACGCAGGTTGATCTCTGTGTCATCGACCACTACGACGTGTTGGCGCATGTTTTTGTCTCAGGCGTAATGGATACGTAGGTTATTTTTTTGAACCTTACCCATCGCATTTCGCGGCAAATCGTCCACCACAAAGCAGCGTTTGGGTACTTTGAAATTGGCGAGTTGGGACTTGATCTGCGCAATCACCGTCTGTGGGTCCAAGGTGACGCCGGGTTTGGCTACGACTACGGCCACGCCGACTTCACCAAAATCCGCATCAGGAACACCCACCACCGCACTTTCGGCAACGCCGGGTAACGCATTGATAAACCCTTCGACCTCGGCCGGATAGACGTTGTAGCCGCCACTGATGATTAAGTCTTTGCTGCGCCCAACAATACAAATCGTACCTTGAGCGTCTATCGTTCCCACATCGCCGGTTTTAAAAAAACCATCGCTGGTGAACTCTTGGGCGGTTTTTTCTGGCATGTGCCAATAGCCTTGAAACACGTTGGGGCCCTTCACCTCAAGACCGCCCACTTCACCCACACCAAGCGTTTGGCCTTGGTCACCGCGTACGCGCACCTGAACCCCAGGAAGCGCAAAGCCCACCGTCCCACCTTGGCGAAGTCCGTCAGCAGCACGACAAGGGTTGGAGGTCAGCATCACTGTCTCTGACATCCCATAACGCTCCAAAATTGTGTGGCCTGTGCGCTCTTGCCACGCTTTGAAATGCTCAATCAACAAAGGCGCTGAACCGGATACGAAAAGCCGCATCGACTGCGCAGACGCTTGCGACAAACCGTCTTGCGCAAGCAAGCGCACATACATGGTCGGAACGCCCATGAAAACAGTGGCTTGGGGAAGCCAACGCAAAACGCTTTTGGGATCAAATTTATTCATCCACAACATCTTGCTGCCGTTAATCAACGCACCGTGAATAGCAACAAAGAGGCCATGTACATGAAAAATCGGCAAGGCGTGGATTAACACATCTGATTTTTGCCAGTCCCAATACTGCTGCAGAACGCGGGCGTTGCTGCGTA
>SXSX01000050.1 GCA_005793295.1 Burkholderiales bacterium
AACAGTAGTGTCCGGTTAAAAAGTGAATAAATTCAACTGGTTACCGTCGGATGCGCTGTCGATTGTGTTGCCATCGAGCTGCAAGGCGCTTGAAACCTCGGTTTTCTCGAATATCGAGACCGACAAGATCTGTAGCAATGTGTAGAGCGAGGCGTTCAATTGAAGTTCTTTCTTAACAATTGCGATGAGCGCGTAGGTGGACACGGCGCACCAAATTTGCGTCTTGACCGCGTTCTCGCTGTTGCCCAAGAACTTCTTGATGCGCAGGTGCTGCTTGATCCATTTGAAGAACAACTCGACCTGCCAGCGGCGCTTGTACAAAGCGGCAATGGTCAAGGGCGGTAAGGCCGTGTTGTTGGTCAAGAAGACCAACGTTTTTTGGGTTTCGGGATCTTTGAAGCGAATGCGCCTCAAGTGCTCGGGGTAGTCTTGGGCTGCATAGTGTCCGTTCAACGCAATGGCCTGATCGCAGATGATGCCGCTGCTCCTGTCCACATTGGCCGAGTACACGCGCCTGGCGTTCATATTGCTTTTGGCTCGAGTCACAAAGAAGGCGCCTGCTTGATGCATTTGGAACAGGCGAGCAAAGTCCAAATAGCCCCGGTCCATGACGTAGAACGCGCCTGGCTCCAGGACCAAGATGTCCAGCACATTGACCTCGTGCATCTTGCCATCGCTGATGTGGATGAATGCTGGGATACAGCCGCGCAGGTCCAGCAGGGTATGGAGCTTGACTGCGGCCTTGGCTTTGCGAAACGGCGCCCAGTCGAACAGGCTCAGACACAAATCGATGGTGGTGGCGTCCAGTGCGTAGACCGTGTTCTTGAGCTCCAACCCCAAGTCCTCGTCCACGTAAAGCTTGCGAGCGCGCCGGATAAGAACCGCTGCCAAGTCGGACCAAATGCGCCAGTCGCGCGACTCGTTGGCATCGGCCAGGGTGGAGCGGTGCACGCTGTGGCGAAAGCCCATGGCATACAGTTTGGAGGCGTTGGCGCCCAGGGTCACTTCTATATCGCGAAGGCTTTCTCGCCAAGTCAGTTGGGCAAAGGCCATGACACGAAACTGTTCGGCGCAAGTCAGGCGGCGCACACCCGAGTCGCCACTGTAGCGTTGAACAATACGAGAGAAGCTTGTCCATGGGACGAACTCCATGATCTGCGCAAACAAGGTCTTGCCGACATTCATAGGAAACCTCCAAGGGGCTTGAGCCTCGGAAATTACACGAGAATGAGAAAACGAGTTTCAAATCGGCACCAAATAAAATTGCCCGCTAGGCCACGCCAGTATTGGCTTTCTCTACAAATTAAGCTGGTTTAACCGGACACTACTGATGAAAAAAACATGGCTAACCCCCTAACAATTTGTGGACCAACTCAGCCGTGGTGGCGGCTTGAAATTTGCGCATCAACCGGGCGCGGTAAATTTCAACCGTGCGGTGGCTAATATCTAAAGACTTCCCAATCAGTTTAGAGGTAAGACCTTGCATCAGGTGGGCGGCGACTTCGCGCTCGCGAGCGGTGAGCTCGGCTTTAACCGGGCGGCGTTCACTCAAGTCTTCAAAACTCCAAATGCCGGCTTCATGGGGAGCGCTGCGGTTTAGGGCTCGGCCAGTAACGTGACACCAAAAAGCCTCGCCTTTGAAGCGACCGTCCACGCGTCGCATGATGCGGTCATCGGCGTAACTGCCGCTGCGGTTGAGGAGGGGCGCGATGCGCTCGCCGGTGCGCTCAAACTCATCCGCGCTGGGGTAGAGCACCTGAAAGCTTTGGCCTAAGAGTTGGTCTCGTGAGACGCCAAACATCTCACACAAATGGGCGTTGCAGTCCACAATGGCTCGGTTACGCGAAAGCGCCAAGCCTACGGGGGCGAGGTCAAAGGCTTGGCGATAGTCAACGTCCATGTAAGAAAAACTACGTACTAAATTACGTAGTATCGTAGCCCAAGGTAACCGCCCCAAGGTTTTATCGTATTAACCGGAGTACAGCGCAGTGAACAAAATTTATCCCAGTGCCGCCGCGGCACTTCAAGGCATTGTCAAAGACGGGCAGTTGCTGGCCGTTGGCGGCTTTGGCCTGTGCGGCATCCCAGAGGCTTTGATTGACGCTTTGCGCGATAGCGGCGTTCAAAACCTGACGGCGATTTCCAACAACGCGGGCGTGGACGGCTTTGGTTTGGGCAAGTTGTTAGAAACGCGCCAAATCAAAAAAATGATTTCCAGCTATGTCGGTGAAAACAAAGAGTTTGAGCGGCAATACCTGGCGGGTGAGTTGCAGCTGGAGTTCACGCCGCAGGGAACTTTGGCTGAAAAATTACGTGCTGGTGGAGCTGGCATTCCTGCGTTCTTTACCAAAACTGGCGTGGGCACCATCGTGGCGGACGGTAAGGAATTGCGCGAATTTGATGGCGAAACCTATGTCATGGAACGGGCGTTGATTCCGGATGTGGCTTTGGTGAAAGCGCACCGTGCTGACAAATCGGGCAATTTGCAATTTCGCTTTACGGCACGCAACTTCAACCCTGCGGTGGCGATGGCAGGAAAAATCACGGTGGTTGAGGTAGAGGAAATTGTTGAAACAGGCGAGATCGCGCCCGACCAAGTTCACTTGCCTGGCATTTATGTGCACCGCTTGGTGCTCAACGCCAACCCAGAAAAGCGGATTGAAAAACGCACTATCACAGAAACATTGGGAGTTTGAGTATGAGCTGGAGTCAAGACCAAATGGCCGCCCGCGCGGCCCATGAACTAGAAGATGGTTTTTATGTGAACCTGGGAATTGGAATTCCCACGCTAGTGGCCAACCACGTCCCAGCAGACAAAGAAGTCTGGCTGCAAAGTGAAAACGGCATGTTGGGGATTGGCCCCTTTCCAACCGAGGCAGAAGTTGACGCTGATTTGATCAATGCGGGCAAGCAAACGGTTACCACGATCAAGGGCTCGAGTATTTTTGGAAGCCACGATAGCTTTGCCATGATCCGCGGCGGGAAAGTCAACCTTAGTATTTTGGGCGCCATGCAGGTGAGCGAAAAAGGCGATTTAGCCAATTGGATGATTCCCGGAAAGATGGTCAAAG
>SXSX01000051.1 GCA_005793295.1 Burkholderiales bacterium
CGAGCGGGTATGCAGGATAAATTCGGCCGCATCTTGGTTCCCATGGAAGAAGTGGTTGAAGTTAAAAACGGCCAGAAAAAAACCACCGAACGGAAGTTTTTCCCCGGGTATGTTTTAGTTGAAATGGTGATGGGTGATGACACTTGGCATTTGGTCAAGCACACCAATAAAGTGACAGGTTTTGTGGGCGGCGCGAAAAACCGCCCGGCTCCGATCTCTGATGCAGAAGTGTCCAAAATCGTGAACCAAATGCAAGAAGGCACCGAGAAGCCTCGCCACAAAGTGGAGTTCATGGTGGGCGAGTTTATTCGCGTCAAAGACGGCCCATTCACTGACTTCAACGGCTCAGTAGAAGATGTGAATTACGACAAGAGCAAAGTACGTGTTTCTGTCACGATTTTTGGGCGTTCAACGCCTGTGGAATTGGAGTTTTCTCAGATCGAGAAGACCTAAAGTTTTTCGCGCGCCTTGTGCGCGCAAACAGTTCACGTTTTCCGACGCAACGTGAATGGTTATTTCGAGTCGTTAACCCCGGGGAGCCGCGGGCCAAGTTGTTTGGCACCAAAGCGTTATTACCCGTAAGGAGAAATCATGGCGAAGAAAATCGTTGGTTTCATCAAGCTGCAAGTGCCAGCTGGTAAAGCCAATCCATCCCCCCCTATTGGCCCCGCTTTGGGTCAACGCGGCTTGAACATCATGGAGTTCTGCAAAGCGTTTAACGCACAGACGCAAGGTGTCGAGCCCGGTCTGCCTTTGCCAGTGGTGATCACTGCATTTGCAGACAAGAGTTTTACTTTTATCATCAAAACGCCGCCTGCGTCGATTTTAATTAAAAAGGCTATCAAGCTGGACAAAGGATCACCTCGTCCGCACAGCGACAAGGTTGGCAAGATCACCAGGGCTCAGTTGGAAGAAATTGCTAAAACCAAGATGAAAGACATGACAGCCGCTGATTTGGACGCTGCTGTTCGTACTATCGCTGGTTCAGCTCGCTCCATGGGCGTGAATGTGGAGGGCGTATAAATGACCAAACTCACTAAAAACCAAAAAGCCCAACAAGGAAAAATTGTTGCCACAAAGTTGTACCCCTTAGCGGATGCTTTGGTCTTGGTCAAAGAATTTGCCAAGGCTAAATTCGATGAATCTATCGACGTGGCTGTTCAGCTCGGTATTGACGCGAAGAAATCTGACCAAGTAGTCCGTGGCGCCGTCGTGTTGCCAAATGGAACCGGTAAGACAACCCGCGTAGCTGTGTTTGCCCAAGGCGCTAAAGCCGACGAAGCGCGCGCTGCTGGGGCTGACATTGTTGGTATGGATGATTTGGCTGCCATGGTCAAGGCCGGCGACATGCCGTTTGATATCGTGATCGCCGCCCCTGATGCCATGCGTATTGTGGGTACTTTGGGTCAAATTTTGGGCCCTCGTGGTTTGATGCCTAACCCCAAGGTTGGCACTGTGACCCCTGATGTTGCAACCGCAGTGAAGAACGCCAAGGCGGGTCAAGTGCAGTTCCGTGTTGACAAGGCCGGTATTGTTCATTCGACCATTGGCCGTCGTTCATTTGATTCAGCCCACTTGCAAGGCAACTTGGCTGCATTGATCGAAGCGTTGAATAAATCTAAGCCTGCTTCTAGCAAAGGTGTTTACCTGCGCAAAGTAGCGGTGTCTTCGACCATGGGTGTCGGCGTGCGTGTGGATTTGCAATCCATCGCAGCGTAATCGTTAGATAGCAAATTTGGGCAAATCGAAAGAAATGCCCGATGTGGTGGGCCGGTAAAACCGCTTTGGTTTTATTGGGCCATCCAAGACCGTTGGTGTGTGGCTTGACTGCACTTAATCAGTGAAAACCAACGCAGATGGCGATCCCGCTGCAGATGGATACCAATCCTTCCACAGTTGATCGCTGCAATATGGAGCGTGCGCAACGCAAGTTGCAAAGCGCATTTAAAGGAGTAGACCTTGAGTCTTAATCGCAGTGAGAAAGAAGCGGTCATACAGGATGTGACCAGCCTCGCCGCAAAAGCTCAAACGCTCGTGATCGCGGAATACCGTGGAATCACGGTCGCTGACATGACCAAACTGCGTGCAACTGCTCGCAGCAGTGGCGTGACCCTGAGTGTGTTGAAAAACACCTTGGCTCGCCGTGCTGTATCAGGTAGCGCATTTGAAGTTGTTTCTGACCTGATGACCGGCCCGCTCATCTATAGCTTTTCCCAAGACGCAGTAGCTGCCGCGAAAGTGGTGTCTGAATTCGCAAAAACCAATGACAAGTTGGTGATTCGCGCTGGAGCGTACGGTGGCAAAGCTTTAGACGTAAACGGCGTAAAGCAATTGGCAAGCATCCCTTCAAAAGAAGTGTTGTTGGCTCAGTTGTTGGGCTTGATGCAATCCCCCATTTCGCGTACAGCCCGTGTGCTGGCCGCTTTGGCGGAACAGCGTGGCGCGGGGGCAGCAGCTGCAGCACCCGCCGAGGCAGTGGCGGCTTAAGCCTCTTCTGTTTAGTAGTAACCAATATTGTTAGGAAATAAAAAATGGCATTCGATAAAGACGCATTTTTGACCACGCTTGATAGCATGACGGTCATGGAACTCAACGACCTGGTGAAAGCCATCGAAGAGAAGTTTGGCGTAAGCGCAGCAGCGATGTCTGCTCCAGCAGCGGGCGGCGGTGGCGGCGGTGCTGCAGCAGCTGAAGAGAAATCTGAATTCAACGTAATGTTGATGGAAGCTGGCGCAAACAAAGTGTCCGTGATTAAAGCGGTTCGCGAAATTACCGGTCTGGGCCTCAAAGAAGCCAAAGACTTGGTTGACGGCGCACCCAAGGCAGTCAAAGAAGGCATCTCTAAAGCAGACGCCGAGACAGCCAAGAAGAAGCTTGAAGAAGCGGGCGCTAAGGTCGAACTCAAATAATCGACCGATTGTGATGGGCTGGGTGCTCCAAAAGGGCCCCCAGCCTTTCGTGCTTTCAAGAGCACACCAAAAAGTGGCGTCTGCGCTACTTTTTAGTGTCTTCTGACCCCGACTGCGGAAGACGCCTTGGTTCGGGTTGCGTGCAATGCGCAACCGTCCGCCAATGATTGGTAGTGGCCAATCACCAAGAAATGAAATCAGTCGCCTAGGACCCCCAGGATTCCTCAGCCCTTGCCCGGAGATCTAATGGCTTATACATATACAGAACGCAAGCGCATTCGCAAAAACTTTGGTAATCGCGATAGCGTGCTTGAAATCCCTTACCTTTTGCAGATGCAAAAGGATGCTTACACTGCATTTTTGCAGGCCGACGTAGCGCCTAAAAAGCGAACCCAAGAGGGTTTGCAGGCGGCGTTTGAGGCAGCTTTCCCGATTGTTTCGCACAACGGTTTTGTCGAGATGAAGTACCTCGAGTACAACTTGGCTAAACCAGGCTTTGATGTGCGTGAGTGCCAAACCCGAGGACTCACATTCGCGTCCGCCGTGCGTGCCAAAGTGCAGCTCATCATTTATGACCGCGATACATCGACCAGCCAAAACAAGGTCGTCAAAGAAGTAAAAGAGCAAGAAGTCTATATGGGCGAAGTTCCGCTCATGACAGGCAAAGGCTCTTTCATCATCAACGGTACTGA
>SXSX01000052.1 GCA_005793295.1 Burkholderiales bacterium
CGCGCGACAGAACAAATCAACCAAGCGATGGAGGCTTTGATTGCGCAGTGCCCGACCCAGTATTTGTGGGCTTATGACCGATACAAGCAACCGCGCGATTAAATGATGGGAACCCGTTTCATTTTGTATTGCATTCAAGCGTTGGGGCACTTGCCACTGGCGTGGTTACGTGCTCTGGGCTGGGTCTTGGGCGCAGCGTTGTATGTGCTGGTGGGTTCGCGGCGCAAGGTGGTGCAGATTAATCTAGAGATGTGCTTTCCGCATTGGACGAAGGCCCAATTGCGTCACACTGCATTTCAAACGTTCGTGTATTTCGCCCAGGCTTGGTTGGATCGGGGTTGGCTTTGGACCGGATCGGCTGATGTGCTGAAAAAACGGTTGACGATTCATGGCGCTTTGCATGAGCTTGATGGCGACACCCCCACCGTTTTATTTGCGCCGCATTTTATGGGTCTCGATGCGGGTTGGACTGCGCTAACTCAGCAAATGAACCGGCAATTCACAACGATTTACACCAACCAATCCAATACCATTTCCGATGCGTGGATTTTGAAAGGGCGAGGACGCTTTGCAAACGCGCGTTTGTTTGGGCGCGTGGATGGCGTCAAGCCCATCGTTGCGGGTTTGAAAGCAGGCCATCCTCTGTATCTGCTTCCCGATATGAATTTTGGCCCAGAGAATTCGGTCTTTGTTCCGTTTTTTGGCGTCATGGCGGCTACTGTGCCTTCTTTGTCACGCTTTGCCCGATTAGGTCGGGCTAAAGTCGTACCCGTCGTGACGCGCATGACCCGTGATGGGTATAGCGTCGAGATATTACCCGCATGGGTAGATATCCCTAGCGAGGATATGGTTGTGGATACGGCAGAAATGAACCACCGCCTAGAAGGCTTTATCGAGATAATGCCAGCCCAATATTACTGGGTGCATAAACGATTTAAAGACCGCCCAGAGGGTGAGTTGCCGCCGTATTAAATTTCACAACGCAGCAATGGCTACTTCAGGGTGGGCCCATTTCCAAAGCAGTTGCGCTACGTCTTCAACGCCGGTTTTCTTGGTGGCTGAAAATAAACGCACTTCGCCGCCGCCGGCCTGAAGCTTGGTGATTGAAAGGACTTTGGCGCCTTCGCTGCGCGTGAGCTTATCGGCCTTGGTCAGTACGATCAGAAATTTCAAGCCTTCCTCGACCCGCGGACGAATGACTTCGAGAAGAACTTCATCGAGCTCAGTGATTCCATGGCGTGGGTCGCACATCAGCACAATACCTTTGAGGTTTTTTCGGCTCACCAAGTAGTTAGCCATCACCTGTTGCCAGCGAATCTTGTCTTGCTTGGGGACCGCTGCGTAGCCATAACCGGGTAAGTCAGTCAGCACGGCGTCCATCACCCCTTGTTTGCCCAAGGAAAATAAATTAATGTGTTGGGTTCGCCCGGGTCTTTTAGAAGCAAAAGCCAGCTGCTTTTGCTGTGTGAGGGTATTGATGCAGGTAGATTTACCCGCGTTGGAGCGTCCGACGAACGCAATTTCTGGTACGTCGAGTTCGGGCAAAAAATGCAGTTGGGGTGCGGTGGTGAGAAATTTGGCCGTGTGCAACCAACCCATGGAGATCACAGCAGGAGATTTTTCTGTTGCCGCCACAGGTGGCATATTGGGGTGTTTAGGGGCTGGGTTGGGTGCGGTAGTCATGCTTGTAATGGTTGTTGTAGCGGGTAAACCCAAGGCTGCATTGTAGAATGACGTTGTTTTGCTTTATCGCCACACTAGAGTCTTATGAAGTCCATTGCACAATTGTTACTCGTCGCGGCCTTGTCTGCTGGCGCAATCTCTGTTTCTGCCAATACGCCCGCGGCTGATGCGCCAGCCAAAGCTGCCAAACCGGACTTGGTCAAAGGTGAAGCCACCTACGCTGCCGTATGTGCAGCCTGCCATGGGGCAGATGGAAATTCTGGGACGCCCGCCTACCCTAAGTTAGCGCAACAGCATCCTGGTTATTTGGTCAAACAACTCCAAGAATTTAAATCCGATAAGCGTGCTAACGCGATCATGAAGGGTTTTGCATCTGCATTGTCGGAAGACGATATGCGCAATATTTCTTTCTGGGTCACAAGCAAGACTGCAAAACCCGGTTTTGCTAAAGACAAAGAACTCGTGGCCTTGGGTGAACGCATCTACCGCGGTGGCATTGCTGACCGTCAAGTCCCTGCTTGCGCTGGTTGCCACAGCCCCAATGGCGCTGGGATCCCTTCTCAATACCCACGGTTGAGCGGACAGCATGCGGAATATAGCGTTGCCCAATTAACGGCCTTCCGTGATGGTGTTCGTAAGAATAGCCTGCAGATGAACCAAGTGGCAGCCAAGCTCAATGACCGTGAAATTAAAGCGGTGGCGGACTATATTGCTGGTTTGCGTTAAAGCCAAGCGCTTAAAAAAACTGCGGCGTGGGCGTATAACGCCCGGTTGATTCTTCCCAGCGAGGCAGTCCCACGGTAGCGGGCCTGCCTTTTTTTCTGAACACCATGAGTCGCTATGACCGTATCCACCCAAGGAATTGAACTGAAATCAGGCTCGCGTGCTTGGCGAGCCAGCGTGGAGATGTTGTCCTCCATGCGATTTTCTATCTCACTGTTGACAGTGATTTGCATTGCATCCGTCATTGGCACCGTGCTCAAACAACATGAGCCGCTAGGTAACTACATCAATCAGTTTGGGCCTTTTTGGGCCGAAGTGTTTGGATCATTCAGCCTTTATAACGTTTACAGCGCGTGGTGGTTTATGGTCATCTTGGGTTTCTTGGTGCTCAGTACATCGCTCTGCATTGCTAGAAATACTCCCAAAATTTGGGTTGATCTGCGTTCCTTCAAAGAAAACATTCGAGAGCAAAGTCTTCAGGCCTTCGGTCACCGGGCCACAGCCGAGTTGCAAGAACCAGCCGAACAGGCGGCAAATCGATTAGGAAACATGTTGACTGCAAGCGGTTGGAAGGTCAAACTGCAAGAACGATCTTCCAGCCACGGCCCGGCTTGGATGATCGCAGCCAAAGCTGGATCAGTGAATAAAATTGGCTACATCGCAGCCCACAGCGCCATCGTCTTGGTATGCCTTGGGGGTCTGCTCGATGGGGATTTGATGGTCCGTGCCCAAATGCTATTCAACGGTAAATCGGCATTTACGGGCGGCGGAGTGATGGCAGACGTTGCCCCAGAACACCGATTGAGTGATCGCAACCCGACGTTTCGCGGGAACTTGCTGGTTACCGAAGGAACCCAATCGGCGACCGCCATCTTGAACCAGCCTGACGGCATCTTGCTGCAGGAGCTGCCGTTTTCAATTGAGCTTAAAAAGTTTATTGTGGAGTACTACTCCACCGGAATGCCCAAGCTTTTTGCCAGTGATATTGTGATTCACGACAAGGAAACGGGTGAAAAAATAAATACTCGGGTAGAAGTCAATCACCCGGCCAGCCACCGGGGCATCGAAATTTACCAGTCCAGCTTTGATGATGGCGGCTCGACGGTAAAGCTTCAATCGATTCCTTTGGCAGGCACTGAGTCAAGCTTTGATTTGCAAGGCGTGATTGGTGGAAGCGCCAAAATTCAACGTACTACGGAGTCACAGGCGCAAGCACTGACCGTCGAATTTACAGGCCTGCGCGTCATCAATGTAGAAAATATGGCGGGCGACAGTTTGTCTGGCGCAGATACGCGCACCGTGGATTTGCGTCAAGCGTTACAAGCGCGCATGGGGGCGGCCAACAAAACCCAAGAAAACAAAGCGTTGCGTAATGTGGGCCCAAGCGTAAGTTACAAGTTGCGCGATGCGGCAGGACAAGCCCGAGAATTCAACAACTACATGCTGCCAGTCGACATGGGCGATGGGGCTGCAGTATTTTTATTGGGCATGCGTGAAAACCCCGCGCAACGATTTCAGTACCTTCGCATTCCTGCAGATGCAAAAGATTCCATGGATGAGTTTTGGCGCTTGTGGCGCGCACTGCAAAACCCCCGCTTGCGCGCCCAGGCCGCTGAGCGGTATGCCAGCCAAGCAGTGGATCCCAAACGGCCCGAGCTGGTGGCTGCGCTTTCAGCTTCTGCAAGCCGCGCATTAAACCTGTATGCGGCGAGTCCCAAATCGGCTGAAGGCTCCAATACCCTACCCGCAGTCGCTGGTTTACAAGCCGTCTCTGATTTTTTAGAAGCCAATGTTCCGGACTCGGAAAGAGCTAAAACGGGCGAGGTCTTTATCCGAATTTTGAATGGGACACTCTTTGAATTGGCCCAAATCGCTCGCGAAAAAGCGGGCCTTCGACCGATGGCTGCAGACGGTCTAACACAAGCGTTTATGACGCAAGCTGTTTTGGCACTCAGTGATGTGCCGCTGTACCCAGCGCCCTTGGTTTTGCAATTGGCGGACTTTACGCAGGTACAAGCCAGCGTGTTTCAAGTGGCACGTGCACCCGGGAAACTGGTGGTTTATTTAGGCTGTGCCCTTTTGATTTTCGGGGTATTTTCTATGCTCTATGTTAGAGAGCGTCGCTTGTGGGTATGGTTAAGCCCTTCGCCAAATTCTTCGCACGTTCCAGTAACCTCCGCCACGCTAGCGCTTTCAACCAACCGTAAAACCATGGACGGTGACCGCGAATTTGAACACTTGAAATTGCGATTACTTGGCCTTAAGGACTGAAACCATGTCTATCCCTTCACCGTCAACCCTCTCCGACCCGTCTCAGGCAAGCTTTCACACCCAACGACTAGACCTAGGGTATTTTGCAAAGCGCAATCTGCGCGATTGGGCTTTTGCCCTTGTGGTTTTGGTCGCAGGTCTTTTTACATTCGGGCGCTACTTTTCTGCCATGGATGTCTATGAACAGGGCATATTGCTTGGCGTCATTCCCAGTGCGATTGCGCTGGGTTGGTTTTGGCGCCCTTTGCAAAACCTGATGCTTGTTGTCGCAGCACTTTCTTTGGGCGCGATTTTTTTGTACCAAGGTGATTTAGGGCGCGCGGAAACTGTTTTTTGGTTGAAATATTTTCTATCAAGCCAGTCTGCCATTTTGTGGATGAGCATGCTGTTTTTTATCAGCACTGTCTTTTACTGGTTAGGCGTTTTCATCCATGAAAAAGCCCAAGGGATTGAAAATGTGGCATCTCGTTTGTTATGGGTTGCCGTCACCTTGGCTTTGGTTGGAACCATGGTCCGGTGGTATGAGAGCTACTTGCTCGGCGCCGACATTGGCCACATACCAGTCAGCAATTTGTACGAAGTTTTTGTATTGTTCTGTTGGTTGACTGCTGCTTTCTACCTGTATTTTGAGGCGCAATACCAGACCCGTGCGCTCGGAGCGTTTGTGATGTTGGTGGTCAGTGCTGCAGTTGGATTTTTGCTGTGGTACACCTTGGTTCGCCAAGCGCATGAAATTCAGCCCTTGGTGCCTGCGCTCAAAAGTTGGTGGATGAAGTTGCACGTTCCTGCTAACTTTATTGGTTATGGGACATTCGCTTTGGCAGCCATGGTGGCCTTTGCCTATTTGATTAAACAGCAGGCCACAGAAACCCGTTGGTACAAACTCGCACCCTTGTGGTTATTGGGTGTAGTGCTCTGTTTTGAGCCGATTATTTTTAGAAAATCAGCCGTGGCAGGGATGAGCGATTACTGGGCGGTTTACTTTGGAATTTCTGCCTTGATCGTTGCCGGTATTTTGCTAGGCCGCAAGCGCTTGAGTGCCAAATTGCCTTCGTTTGAAGTGTTGGATGACGTGATGTACAAATCCATCGCCGTCGGTTTCGCGTTCTTCACCATCGCAACTGTTTTGGGGGCCTTGTGGGCTGCCGAGGCTTGGGGTGGGTATTGGAGTTGGGACCCCAAAGAAACCTGGGCTTTGATTGTGTGGCTCAACTATGCGGCGTGGTTGCATATGCGACTCATGAAAGGTTTGCGCGGAACGGTTGCCGCTTGGTGGGCCTTGGCGGGCTTGGGTGTGACTACCTTTGCCTTTATCGGCGTCAATATGTTTTTAAGTGGCTTGCACAGCTACGGCACACTTTAACTTTCGCAAGGGGATTAACGATGTTGATTCAAAGTCAAAAAGATGGGTTTATTCACCCCTTAGCAAGCGAAATCACAGCGACACAGGTGGTGGCCGATCGCAGAGCCTTGCTGATGCAAATGGCGACCGGCGTCGCATGCCTGTCTATGGCCAGTTGGGCCTCTCGGCAAGCCTTAGCCCAGGGTGTTTCGGCGATAGAAAAACCAGGGAAGTTGGCCACGTTGCTCTCTACGCCGAGTGGCGTTCCTGGCGCGATGGTGATAGAAAAACCAACGCTTTACAAAGACGCCAGCAGTTACAACAATTTTTACGAATTCGGAACAGACAAAGCCGATCCTGCTGTGAACGCGCACACTTTAAAAACCAGCCCGTGGACGGTCGAGGTGGAAGGCTTGGTAAAAAATCCGGGAAAATTTGCGCTTGAGGACTTGCTCAAATTGAGCCCGATGGAAGAACGAATCTATCGATTGCGCTGTGTAGAAGGCTGGTCCATGGTCATCCCTTGGGTCGGCTATTCGCTGGCGCAGCTGATTAAACGGGTTGCGCCTTTGGGTAGCGCTAAATATGTGGAGTTTGTGACTTTGGCGGATCCCAAAACCATGCCGTATGTGGGCAGCCGTATTTTGGATTGGCCGTATACCGAGGCGCTGCGTTTGGATGAAGCCATGCATCCACTCACGCTGTTGTCTTTTGGAATGTATGGGGAAGTACTGCCGAAACAAAACGGTGCGCCCGTTCGACTCGTCGTGCCTTGGAAGTACGGTTTTAAGAGCGCCAAAAGCATTGTCAAAATACGTTTCACTGAAAAACAACCCATGACCGCTTGGAGTAAGGCGGCCCCAGACGAGTATGGTTTTTTCTCCAACGTCAACCCCATGGTGAGCCACCCGCGCTGGAGCCAAGCGACGGAGCGCCGGATTGGAGAAGATGGCTTATTCGCCAAGAAGCGCAAAACTCTGATGTTCAATGGCTATGAGGCCCAAGTGGGTCAACTCTACACTGGTATGGACCTGCAAAGGTACTTCTAACACCTAAAGTGCAGCGTGCATTTATTGCAAAAGTTATTGCGCTTTCGTAGCGCAAAACCCCTCGTTTTATTCTTTGGACTGGTTCCGGCGGCTTGTTTGTTTTGGGCTGCAACACAAGATGCTTTAGGCGCTAACCCTGCTGAATATCTGAGCCGCGCAACGGGCGATTGGACGCTTCGCTTGCTGTGCCTTACCCTAGCCATCACACCGTTGAGGCAGTTTCTTGGCTGGCCTGAGTTGGCCCGGTTCAGGCGCATGTTGGGTTTGTTAACTTACTTTTACGTCTTGCTTCATCTGCTGTGTTACTGCTGGCTTGACATGGGGTTTGATTGGGCTGATACCGTGCGTGACATTACCAAACGGCCCTTTATCTGGCTAGGGTTTGGGGCTTTTGTGCTCCTGACACTTCTGGCTGCAACGTCATTGAACCGGGCAGTGCGCTGGTTGGGAAGCAAGCGCTGGCAGCGGCTGCACCAATCGGTGTATGCCGTCGCTGTGTTGTCCTTGTTGCATTTTTTTTGGATGCGCGCAGGCAAAAATAATTTCACCGAAGTCTGGGTCTATGCGGCGGTTATCGCGGTATTGCTGGGTTGGCGTGTGCGCCGATTCTTGGCAAAAACTTAACCGACCAAAACCTCACCCGCCATGAGCTGCGCTGGGTTTTCGCGTTGTCTAATCAAATGGGCGGCGCTGCCATCAACCAAAATTTCTGCAGCCCGTCCGCGGGAGTTGTAGTTGCTCGACATGCTCATGCAATAGGCCCCAGCGGAGAGAACAGCGAGGGTATCTCCAGCCTTGACGTTCAGGGCCCGGTCTCTGCCGATCCAGTCTCCACTTTCACACACCGGCCCCACCACATCGTAGGAAACGCCAGCGCCGACTTTCTCACTCAGCGGCGTGATGTGGTGAAACGCTTCATACATCGCAGGGCGAGGCAGGTCGTTCATGGCTGCATCGATGATGCAGAAGTTTTTTTGTTCGCCAGGCTTGAGGTACAACACCTCAGTCAAGCAAACCCCCGCATTGCCAACCAAGGAGCGCCCGGGCTCAATCATCAATAGCCGTTTGCCATAACCTCTGGCATCGAGTTTGAGCAGCAATTGCGCCCAAAGATCATCGGCCGCTGGGGGCGAATCGCCTTGGTAATTGATTCCCAAACCCCCACCAAAATCAATGTGTTCAATAGGGATACCTGCCGCTTCAATGTCTTGTACCAAGTCCAAAACACGGTCCATCGCGTCAAGATAGGGTGTAGCTTGTGTGATTTGAGAACCAATATGACAGTCAATCCCGACCACGCAAAGCCCAGGAAGCTCGGCGGCGCGTTGGTATGTTTGGAGGGCGTTCTCATGGGCCACGCCAAATTTATTGCCTTTGAGTCCGGTAGAAATATAGGGGTGGGTTTTAGCATCCACATTGGGGTTCACGCGAATGCTGACGGGTGCGCGTTGGCTCATACCTTGGGCGACTTCGGAAAGAACTTCAAGTTCCGAATCGCTTTCCACATTGAAGCATGCTATTCCCGCAGCCAAGGCTTTTTGCATTTCAGCACGCGTTTTTCCAACGCCTGAAAATATCACTTTGGATAGATCACCTCCCGCAGCCGCGACCCGATCAAGCTCTCCCCCTGAAACGATATCAAAACCACAACCGGCATTTGCGAACACTTGTAAGACTGCCAGGGATGAGTTTGCTTTCATGGCATAGCAGATGCGAGCGTTTCGACCTACGAAGCCTTTTTGGTAAGCGCTCAGTGCCGCAAGCATCGATGCTTTGGAATAGACAAACAAAGGCGTGCCATGGGCTTTGGCCAAATCAGTCAAAGCGCAACCTTCGGCAAACAGTTGTCCTCCTTCGAAATGGAAGTGGGGAAAGCCGGGTAAGTCGGAGGTGTTCATGGAAAAAAATAAAGAAGTCAGAGAAAGGCGATACTGCTTACGGTTGAAATCTGGGACGTTTTGGTTGGAAGGTACAACGGCCCTGTTTGACCGCAGCCCGTTAAATTGAGCCCATAAAACCCCAGGACAATCGCGATGACTAGAATTTGTTTTGTTTTTAACATAGTGAAATTGTAATGACTGACCCTGAATTCATGGACCTTGCCGAAGCATTGTTGCAAACGGTAGAGGTCTGCTGCGACAGAATGAATGAGATGAACGATGTCGATGTTGACAACCAGCGTGTCGGTTCCATGGTGACATTGTCGTTTCCTAACCGCAGCCAAATCATTATCAATCTACAAAAACCCCTGCACGAAGTTTGGATCGCAGCCCGATCTGGCGGTTACCACTTTCGCTGGCAAGACGGTGTGTGGGAAGACACCAAAGGACAAGGCGAATTTTTCGACACCTTGTCCAAAGATGCGAGCTCCCAAGCGGGATTGCCTTTGAACTTTAGCCGCTGATTAATTTCTAAATAAATCCAATATGGTCTTTTTCTCGTCAGCCGCAGGAAGAGTTTGCCGCTGAGAATTGGTGGTTTTTTCGCCCGTTCCGAGTGAATTCACTCCCGTTCCCTTAGAGAACTCTTCAAAGTACCACTCATTGTTGAGATAAACCACACCGGCGGGCGCGTCAGGCTCCATGATGGGTGTATTTCTTAGCGCCGTTTCCATGAAGCTGATCCAGACAGGCAGACTCAAACCGCCTCCGGTTTCGCGGTCGCCGAGTTTGCGTGGTGTGTCGTAGCCAATCCAAGTCACTGCTGCCAGTGTGGGGTGGTAGCCCGCGAACCACGCGTCCATAGAGTCATTGGTAGTTCCGGTTTTTCCATACACATCCGGGCGCTTTAAGGTGGCCTGCGCCTTGGCTGCTGTCCCTGAGCGGGTCACCTCTTGCAACAGGCTGGTCATCAAAAAGGCGTTGCGCGGCTCAATGGCGCGGTTGGCTTCGTCCACTGCGGGTACGGCGGTTTCAACCAGCAGCTTTCCGCGCTGCTCGCTGACTTTAGAGACTAGCCATGGATTGATCCGCAGGCCCCCATTCGCAAAAACAGAATAACCCGTCGCCATTTGCATGGGTGTTACCGAGCCCGCGCCCAAAGCCATAGTGAGGTAAGGAGGGTGTTTATCTGTTTCAAAACCAAATTTTGTGATCCATTCTTGGGCGTAACGTGGCCCAATCGCTTGCAAAATCTGAATAGAAATCATATTTTTTGATTTGGCCAAGCCGCGTCGCAATGACATGGGGCCTTCAAACGTGCCATCGTAATTCTTAGGCTCCCACGCTTGGCTGCCAGTGACATCGGAGTCAAAAAACAGAGGCGCATCGTTGATTACGGTGGAAGGTGTAAAACCTTTTTCTAAAGCGGCAGAGTAAATAAAAGGTTTAAAACTCGACCCGGGCTGACGCCAGGCTTGGGTGACATGGTTGAATTTGTTTTTCACAAAATCAAACCCACCGACCAAAGCCTTGATCGAGCCGTCACGTGGATCGAGCGCGACAAAAGCGCCTTCAACTTCGGGGAGTTGGGTAATTTCCCAGCCGCCTTTGGCCATTTTAATAACCCGAATCAGGGCGCCTGGACGAATACGAATATTGGGAGCGGCTTTCTCCGAAAGACCGGATTGGGCGGGCTTGAGTCCTTCGCCAGTGATTTCGACAAGCTCGGACGCATGGCGCAAAGCGCGAATTTTTTTAGGGTCCGCACTGATAACCACCGCGGACTGGACGTCTCCATTGTCTGGATGCTCATCGAGTGCTTCGTCAATCGCATCTTCCATTTCTTGAGGGTCGGTTGGCAGTGAAATAAATTTCTCTGGACCGCGGTAAACCTGCCGCCGCTCAAAATCCATGATGCCGCGGCGCAGCGCTTTGTAAGCCGCTTCTTGGTCTGCATGAATGATGGTAGTGACTACATCCAAGCCCCGGGTGTAAGTCTCTTCTCCGTATTGGGCAAACATGGCCTGGCGGACCATTTCTGTCACATAGTCTGCGTGGCCTTGGTGGCGGGCTGCAGCGGTTTTAATTTGAAGAACTTGCTGCTTAGCTGTTTCAGCCTCCTGGGCTGTAATAAAGCCGTTTTCAAGCATCCGCTCAATAATGTACTGCTGTCGGATGCGTGCCCGTTTGGGGTTGCTGATGGGGTTGTAGGCCGAGGGTGCCTTTGGCAGGCCCGCCAGCATGGCTGCTTCTGCAATCGTGATATTTTTCAAAGGCTTGCCAAAATAGGTTTCGCTGGCCGCAGCGAAACCGTAGGCGCGGTTGCCAAGAAAAATCTGATTCATGTAGATTTCAAGAATCTGGTCTTTGCTGAAGTTGTTTTCAAGTTTAAAAGTCAGCAAAATCTCATAGATTTTTCGGGTGAAGGTTTTCTCCGAAGACAAGTAAACGTTGCGAGCCACTTGCATGGTGATCGTAGAGGCCCCTTGGCTTTTAGCACGCCCTAGGTTGGCAAGCGCCGCTCGCACCATGCCCACGTAGTCCACCCCGCCGTGCTGAAAAAATCGTGCGTCTTCAATGGCCAATATGGCATTTTTCATCACGTCTGGTATTTCTGCTATTGGGGTGAGAGTGCGATGCTCTTCACCAAACTCGCCTAGCAAAGCGCCTTCCGCTGAGAAAATTCGCAGAGGGAGTTTGGGCCGGTAATCTTCGAGATCCGAGATATCAGGGAGATTAGGGTAAGCAATAGCCATCGTAATGGCCACAATGATGAATATCGAGGCGACACCCGCAGCACCGATGCCCACCACCCATGTGAAAAGTTGCAAAAACCAAGATTTTTGTTCAGCGGCTTGTTTAGGAGCCGATTTTTTTTCGGAAGAGGAAGATGGTTTGGACATGCAAATGGGGCGCGCTTCTGGGAAGGCCACTATGGTAGCGCAGGATGGCGTTCCGCTATGCGAGTCGATTAGCGGGTCTTTGTGAATGATGGGGAAGACCCCTAGTGTCGCAATGCAGTGGGTACTGCTAGTATCTGATGAAATTCAAGAGTGCGAAGTCACCAGCAATTTTTTGAGCGGGAGGCTCAATGCACATCAGTTCCTTATTGGGGCGACGCCCTGCTTTCACATTGGGACTTGACATCGGTACAAGCAGCTTAAAGCTGGTTGAAATTGAAAGTCGAGGCCGCACGAAGCTTATAAAGCATTGCGAACGTACGCCCTTGGGCCGCGGTTGGGTGGTTGATGGAAGGATAGAAAACCCCCATGAAGTCTCTTTAGCGATTCGCGGCTTAATCGATAAAACAGGAACAAAAACACGTCAGGTGGCTTTGGCCTTGCCTTCGTCCGCTGTCATCACCCGCCAAGTTTTTATCCCCACGGGTTTAACGGAGCTGGAAACGGAGCAGCAGGTTGAAATGGAAGCGTGCCAATCGATTGGATTCCCGTTAGAAGAGCTGTATGTCGATTTTTGCGTAGAAGGTGTTCTTAGCGACCGGCCAGACAAAGTAGCGATTCAGATCGTCGGAACGCGGCGTGAACGCATCGAAGATTTACAAGCGCTGTGTGATCTTTCCGGGTTGAAGCCTGTCGTAGTAGAAATTCAAACTGCATCTCTCTGTCGAGCGATGGCGCGGGTTTTGAGATGGGCCCCGCCCTCGTCAGCGGGTGCAATTCATCTTTTATTGAAATGGGGTGCATCTTCGGTAAGCACCCAAGCATTCCAAAATTGTGAAACCATCTACTTGCATTCCCAGTTGTGTACCCAGTCGCAACACCCTCAAAACACAGATGCGCTATTACAAGACATTGAAATCGGCTTAAAACAGTTTTTGGAGAGTGCCCAATCAGGTCGCGTTGAAGGCTTGTATTTAGCCGGTGGAATGGCGCTAACCGACGGTATTTCCGAACAGGCCACGCAAGCAACCCAAATTCCCTGCGGTCTGCTTGACCCCTTTGAAGGGCTGGCGCTGCATCAGGGGCTTGACCGCCAAGCCGTTCGAAAGGACGCCGTGCATTACGCGAGAGCATGTGGCTTGGCACTGAGAGCGTCGCCATGGTGATGGAATTTAATTTGCTTCCCTACCGCGAAGCACGCCGGATGCGTCAGCGAACCCGGTTTTTTCGGTTTGTGGTTTTGTCATGTGCCGCAGGTTTGCTCGGGGCGTTTGGTGTGGCGGTGGTTTTTGATTCTCAGCTCGTGGGCCAGCGAGAGAGCAACGACCTTTCAAGAGCAGAGATAAAGATACTGGATGTAAAAATTAAACAGGCGGCGACTCTTCAGACAGAACTAGCCGAGCTTAAAAAGCGCAAACAGGCGCTAGATGATTTGCAGTTTGAGAGGTTCCTGCCAGTTCATTTGATGAATGCCCTCATTGCCCATTTGCCCGATGAAATTCTTTTGACCAAGGTGCTGCAATCGACTGAGGGCATTCTCATTTCAGGAGAGGCCCTATCCAGTGATTCGGTTTTTGAATGGATGACTCACCTGAACCAAAAAAGCGATTTTTTCTCTCATCCGGAGCTAATGGAAATGCGTTTAGGAAATTCAGATGCCGGGTCGTCATTAAAAACCCCTGTTTTTCGATTTAGCCTGCGCGTGAAATTACAAACCACAGCAACAGCAACTTCAATAACAACTTCAGCAACGCTATCGATAGCGCCTTTGGCGCCTGTGAAGGAGTGATGCCGATGGGACTGCGCACTTTGGCCTACCGTCAGTTTCACATTACAAGCGCGGGTTTGGTGAATAAGCTGAATGGCTTGGATTTACGCCAGCCTGAAATGTGGCCTGTTGTTTTGCAGCGATGTTTATTTATCTTCGTTGGTTTCTTATTGTGGCTAGCGATAGAGTTAATTTTCATTGGCAATCTCAAGATTGAGCTTCAAAATTTACAAACTGAAAAGCAGCTACTGGAAAAGCAAATTCAATCGAAGCGTGAAAAAGCAGCTTGGTTAAAACCTTTGTCTGCTGAGGCAGAAGCGCTCCAGACTCAGATGAAAATGGTGAGCGGTCTATTTCCCGCTCATGCGCATTGGGACGCATTGCTTTCGGACTTGAACCAAGTAGGGCGTCGACATAAGTTGGAACTGGAGTGGGTTAAACCCGACCCACCACGCGTGACTTCGCAATGGGTCGAGTTACCTGCGTCTATCAGGGTCAAAGGGTCATTCCACTCTATGGGTCGTTTTGTTTCAGAACTGGCTCATCTCGAGCGTTTGGTGGCGCTAGGTCAACTTAGTTTTGAGGCAAGCGCCAACGACACAGTCACCTTTCAAGCGAAGCTCAAAACTTTTCGCCAGCGTACCCCTGCCGAGGCAGCGGCGTTTAAAGAAGAAAAATCGGTGGTGGCAGTATTGGCGGCTCTAACTCTAGCCCCAACGGATTACGAAGGCTCGGGCAGACCAAATCCCTTTGGCCCCCATGCCATCCAAGCCAATTCGCCAATCAGCAATTTAGCCCCCCAGCCTTCTACACAAGTCTCATCCCGTACCAAGCATCCTTTGGAAGTGGCCCCCTTGGACGCCATGCGCCTCGTCGGACAGTTGTTGCAAGGCGAGCGCAGTGTCGGTTTGATCCGTCTTAAAAGTGCGGTGTATCCCGTGAGGGTGGGAACGGTACTTGGGACCAATCAGGGGCAGGTGAGTTCAGTGGATAGTTCGGGCCTGGTAGTGCTTGAAAAATCAACAGACGCTTATGGACGCCAGTCTCAACGAAGCACTTTTATACCCATGAACGGGAGTACGCCTTGAAACTGATGCATCCAACCCGGCAAATGCACTGGTTTGTATTTTTGGTGTGTGTTTGCATATCGGCGCATGCCGAAAGTCCCTTGCCCTCTGGGCCTCCCTTACCTGCTTTTAGTCTTGCCAGTGGCAAAGTATTGACTCCATTGTCCAATGTGGAATTTCAAAAAGCTTCTCTCGGTGTGGGACGCGTGAAGGTGACCTTACCAGACGCTAAGGTGGGAATGAATGTAAGGCGACAAGGTGAAAATTTAATTGCTGAATTCTCACAAGCCGGTTTACCGAATCACTTGCATCGGCGAATGGATGTCTCAGACTTTGCAACCCCAATCCAATCCATTACGACAACGCAAGCCGGTGACCGCGTTCGGATGGTCATTGCATCCCAAGGAAATTGGGAGCACGTTTCCTACCAAGCAGACAAGCAATGGGTCATTGAAATCAAAGAAGCGAAACCAGATACAAAAAAATTGCTACTGGGTTCAGGCTACCAAGGGGAAAAGTTATCTTTGCATTTTCAAAATATTGAGGTTCGCTCGATATTGCAAGTGATCGCAGACTTCACCCAATTCAATGTCATCACATCCGACTCGGTGACTGGATCATTGACCCTGCGCTTGCAAGATGTGCCTTGGGACCAGGCCTTGGATATTATTTTGCAAGCCAAAGGACTAGGGGTTCGTAAAAATGGAAATGTGCTTTGGGTTGCGCCAAAGGAAGAAATAGCTGCGAAAGATAAATTAGATTTTGAAAGTCTGGCATCGGTGGAGGGCGTGGAGTCTTTGCGAACCCAGTCCTTTCAAATGAACTATGCAAAAGCAATGGATATCGCCCCGCAACTCAGCGCTGGCGGCGGCACCCCGAGCTCGGGCGCTAGGATTCTCAGTGCGCGGGGCAGTGTTTTTGCTGAGCCCCGAACCAATCAGTTGTTTGTAACCGACACCCCTGCAAAGCTAGACCAAATTCAAAAGTTGATTGCCCAGCTCGATATCCCGGTTCGTCAAATATTGATTGAGGCGCGCATCGTTGAGGCGTCCGATACGTTTGGTAAATCTTTGGGGGTCAAACTCGGTGGAAATGATTTGAGTACGTCCAAAGGAGGAGAAGGTGGTGTGGCGCTCGGGGGTGATAAGCGCCTTACTTTTGGAAGTTCCTATGGCAACGCGGTCGCGGCTACGGGTTTAGGTGGAACCCAAAATTTATCTTCCAATTTCGTCAACTTACCTGCAGTGGGTCAAAACGGCTACGGCGCTGCAACCTTTGCTTTGACCTTGTTTAGTGCCGCTTCCAATCACCTGATGGCCTTAGAGATATCGGCACTCGAGGCCGATGGCAAAGGAAAAGTGGTTTCAAGCCCCCGGGTAATTACCGCAGACCAAGTCAAAGCACTAATTGAGCAAGGAACGGAGCTCCCCTACCAAGTGGCCTCGAGCAGCGGCGCGACCTCGATTGCTTTTCGCAAGGCCAATCTCAAGTTGGAAGTCACACCACAAATAACCCCCGAAGGGAGCGTGAGCCTTGATTTAGACGTCACCAAAGACAGCGTGGGCCAAGCGACCGCCGCAGGCTTTGCCATCAATACCAAACATATCAAAACCCAGGTGCTGGTCGAAAATGGCGGCACTGTTGTCATTGGC
>SXSX01000053.1 GCA_005793295.1 Burkholderiales bacterium
TGCAGGCTGATTTGCCGCATTTGTTCTCCAAAGCCTGGCATGACTTTGTGAGACACAGCCAAGGTGGCCTCTGGGGTGACATCTCGCAAAGCAGGGCCTGTTCCGCCCGTGGTCAATACCAAGCAGCAGCCGGCATCCACCAACTCTATCAAGGCGGCACTGATTTTTTCTTGCTCGTCCGGGATCAGTTTCGGGATAAATTCAATCGGGTTGGTCAGCGCACTTTCCAGCCAACTTTTCAACGCTGGCAAACCCAGGTCTTGGTACACCCCCGAACTGGCGCGGTCGCTAATCGAAACAATACCAATTTTGATGGCATCGGCAAGGGGATCGGTGGCACTCATACATCGACTCCAGGGTCATGCGGAAGATCAGGGGCATCGTCAAGATGGTTTTCACCTAACAACTGCGCTCGAACGATTTGAAAAATATCGCGGTAGGCTCTGCCATGGCGCACAGCGGCACCGGGTTTCTCGGGTTTGGCATCTTTCCGCGCCTGCCTAACAAGGGCTCGAAGCTGCTGACTGTCTGTGCTGGGGCTGAGCGTAACCCATTGCCCAAGCGCGTCGTCTTCATTGACCAGGCGATCGCGCCACATTTCGGCTTGGTGCAACGTTTGGGTTTCAAGCGCGGACGGTGTGTGCTGCTCGATCAAGGCGGTTCGAATGCCATCGAGTTGAGTAGCCTCCAGCTTTCGCATTAATTTGCCGATGAACTGCATTTGGCGGCGCTTGCCTTCAAAGTTACTGATGCGCTTGGCCTCTGCCACCGCTTCAGTCAGTTTTTCTGGCAAGGCCAAGCGGGTCATTAATTCAACGCGAAGGGTTAACAAATCTTCGCCTAATTTCTGTAGCTCCGTGCTCTCGCGTTTGAGGTCGGTTCGGGTGGCATCGTCGGTGCCTTTGAGTTCACGTTTGTATTCGAGATCGAGCTCGCTGCCTTCAGCAACAAATTGACCCTTGACGAAATAGCCTTTTTTTAATTTTCTTGACATAGCCAAGTATCATAGCCTCCGACATGAAGAAACTAAAAACTACCCCTCAAACTCTCTCTACCCAAGCTGAAACAGGTTTTGCCTACAGCCGTGCTTTTTTTGAATCTCGTGTGGATGCCAGCCTCGCTGCTGCAAAAAAAATAGGTGCTACTGACGCCGCCGCTGAAGTCTCCGAAGGCTGCGGCTTGAGCGTATCGGTACGTAACGGTGAACTCGAAAATGTAGAACGCAATCGCGATAAATCTTTGGGTGTGACGGTCTACGTGGGCCAACGCCGAGGCAACGCCAGTACGTCTGATTTCTCAGACGCAGCCATTGCGCAAACCGTAAACGCCGCTTTTGATATTGCCCGTTTCACGGCCGAAGATCCGTTCGCTAGCCTGCCTATGGCCAAGGACATTGCCTCTGCGAAAGACCGCAAACGAGACCTCGATTTATTTCATCCTTGGGTTCTGACCAGCGAGGATGCCGCTGTATTGGCTTTGGAATGCGAAGCCGCTGCCTTGAGCGTGGATAAACGTATTACCAACAGCGAAGGGGCTGCCGTTTCCGCCCAGCAGTCGCACTTTTTCAGTGCCCACACCAATGGTTTTCGTGGTGGCTATGCCAGTTCACGTCACTCCTTGTCGGTTTCGCCGATCGCAGGAAAAGGGGACGATATGCAGCGCGATGCCTGGTACAGCTCCATGCGTAACGCCAATGATTTGGCATCACCGCAAGCGGTGGGGCGATACGCCGCTGAGCGGGCACTCAGCCGTTTGCGGGCCCGCAAAATTCCGACAACTGAGTGTCCCGTTTTGTTTGAATCGCCTCTTGCGGCTGGCCTCTTGGGTGCGTTGGTGCAAGCGGTAAGTGGTGGCGCTTTGTACCGAAAGAGTTCTTTTTTACTCAACTCCTTAGGTAAGCCCGTTTTGCCTAAGCACCTTGATGTGTTTGAAGACCCATTTGTGATGGGCGGAAAAGGAAGCTCACCTTTTGACGACGAGGGCGTTACTGTTCGCGCCCGTCTAGTGGTGGAAGCGGGGCGCTTGCAAGGTTATTTTTTAAGCAGTTATACCGCCCGCAAACTGGGAATGCAAACCACAGGAAACGCTGGCGGATCGCACAACCTGACCATGACCTCCCGCCTGACGCGAAGCAGCGATACCTTAGATGCGATGATTGAAAAACTGGGCACGGGCCTGCTCGTAACCGAACTCATGGGCCAAGGCGTCAACTACGTGACCGGAGACTATTCTCGCGGCGCCAGCGGCTTTTGGGTCGAAAAAGGACAGATTGCCTACCCCGTGCATGAAATCACGATTGCAGGCAACATGAAAAATATGCTTAAAGGTATTGAAGCGGTAGGTGCTGATGCCTACAACTACGGCGCTAAAACCGTCGGCTCGATGTTGGTGAACCGAATGAAGGTAGCGGGCAGTTAAGCCAAAGCCGCTTTGACTGCGGCTGATACCAATCCCATTTCTGCCTTACCTGCCAAACGGGTTTTGACAACGCCCATCACTTTTCCCATGTCGCCAGGGCCAGACGCATTGAGCTCGGCCACGATAGCGCGTACTTCTGCGGCGACTTCTTCTGCGCCCATACGCTGAGGCAAATAAGCCTGAAGCACTTTCATCTCTGAGGCTTCTTTATCAGCGAGGTCTTGGCGAGCAGCTTGCTCAAAGGCGGCAATCGAGTCTTTGCGCTGCTTGATGAGTTTGTCAACGATGGCGACTACAGCAGCGTCATCCAGAACAATGCGTTCGTCGACTTCCTTTTGTTTGCATGCGGCCAACAGCAGTCGAATCGTACCCAGACGCTCACTGTCCTTGGCACGCATCGCGGTTTTCATGTCTTCAGTGATTTGGTCTTTAAGTAGCATGGTGTTGCGTTCTCGAAATGGATGTTAAAAATTAAAAAAGCCCGCCAGAGCGTCCCTAGGCGAGCTTTTTGTGCCATTTAAGTGCGGCCTGAACCGCTCTCAAACTCAGAAGATTAAAACATCTTCTTGGGCAACTGCATGCTGCGAATGCGCTTGTAGTTGCGTTTTACGGCAGCTGCTTTTTTACGCTTACGAACAGCGGTGGGCTTTTCGTAGAATTCACGGGCACGCAGGTCGGTCAATAGGCCTAATTTTTCAATAGTGCGCTTAAAGCGGCGCAGGGCGACGTCAAACGGTTCATTCTCTTTTACACGGATCGTTGTCATTACGTAATGGTGTCCAAAATGTGCCGACGCGTTGATGATTGGAAGATCGGGCCATTCATGCGCATACAGCGAAATTCCCCGCTAAAAAGTTGATCAGGCAGCGGGGGTTTGCCAGCAAAGCTTAGGATTATAGCCTGATCAAACGCCCTGTTGGGTAGCCAAGGCTTGGGCGCACGCAAAGCCGCTGGCCCAGGCCCATTGAAAGTTGTAGCCGCCCAGCCAACCGGTCACATCGACCACCTCGCCAATGAAATACAAACCGGGCTGGCGTGATTCCA
>SXSX01000054.1 GCA_005793295.1 Burkholderiales bacterium
CAAGGCGGCTCCGACGTTCGCGCTAACACCACGCAGGCGACAGCCGATGGCAGCGACGCGTGGGGCTCGCGTTTCAAGCTCGTGGGACACAAGTGGTTTTTCTCTGCCCCCATGTGCGATGCGTTTTTGGTCTTGGCACAGTCCAACGCCGGCTTGAGTTGTTTTTTCTTGCCGCGCATCTTGCCCGATGGTTCGATCAACGCGATTCGCATTCAGCGCCTCAAAGACAAATTAGGCAACAAAGCCAATGCCAGCTCCGAAGTAGAGTTTTTAAATGCAACGGCTTGGTTGGTCGGCGAAGAAGGGCGGGGCGTTCCGCAGATTTTGGAGATGGGCAATATGACCCGTTTGGATTGCTCTTTGGGCACCAGCGGTTTGATGCGCGAAGCCTTGAGCATTGCCTTAAACCACACCGCCCAGCGTGAAGCCTTTGGCAAGCCATTAATCGAGCAGCCTTTGATGCGCAATGTATTGGCAGACTTGGCTTTAGAAAGCGAAGCAGCGACGGCTTTGTCGATGCGTCTAGCCCGCGCGTTTGATCGTTCGGGCGACAGCTTTGAGCGTTTGATGGCGCGGGTGTTGACTCCGATTTCTAAATTTTGGATTTGCAAACGCGGCAGCGCGTTTGCCCAAGAAGCGATGGAGTGCATGGGCGGCAACGGTTATGTCGAAGAGGGCGGTTTAGGGACCATGGCCCGGGTGTACCGCGAGATGCCTTTGAACTCGATTTGGGAAG
This sequence comes from Burkholderiales bacterium, assembly GCA_005793295.1. Classification (GTDB taxonomy): domain Bacteria; phylum Pseudomonadota; class Gammaproteobacteria; order Burkholderiales; family Burkholderiaceae_C; genus Allorhodoferax. The sequence continues at coordinate 737 of SXSX01000054.1, forward strand.
GCGCAGGCAACATCATGGCTTTGGATTTGTTACGTGCTTTGCGAAAAGGCGATGTGGCCCAAGCTTTGGTGCAAGAGCTTTCGCCCGCACGTGGAGCCCACGCCGCACTGGACCGCATGATGGACTCTTTGCCTTCGCGCATTGAATTGTTAGCCACTGAAAGCGAGGCCCGCCGCCTCGCGCAAGACGTCGCCCTTTCAGTTCAAGCCGCCTTGTTGCAGCAAACTGCGCCGAGCTATGTTTTCAGCGCATTTTGCGATTCGCGCTTAGGCGGTGATTGGGGTTTCACCTTTGGAACCCTAGGCCGCGGGGTCGACTTTGACGCCATTATTCGCCGTGCGATGCCTTACGAGATGTCGTTGTCAAAGTCCTAGCCCGTTGCGTATCCTTCAGAAGAAAGCCAAAAAATGTCCGATCTGATTCTTCACCATTACCCGATATCGCCGTTCTCAGAAAAAGTGCGTTTGGTCTTCGGGCTCAAAGGCTTGGCTTGGAAGTCTGTGATCATTCCAAGCATCATGCCCAAACCTGACGTTGTGGCCTTGACGGGCGGCTTTCGCAAAACGCCGTTTTTGCAAATCGGTAGCGATATTTACTGTGACTCGGCGCTGATTTGCGAGGTCTTAGACGCCATAGAACCACAGCACCATTTGTACCCCGATAGCAGCAAAGGTCTCGCCCGCATCATTGCGCAATGGGCAGACTCCACGCTTTTTTGGGCGGCGATGGCGCACAACCTCAGCCCCAAAGGCGCAGCGGCCATGTTTGCCAACGCGCCCCCCGAGGCTGCTAAAGCGTTTGGTGCTGACCGCGCAGCGATGTCAACAGGAATGAATCGCCTACGCCCCGCGGATGCGGCAGCAACCTACAAATCGTATTTGCGCCGCTTGGCTTCTATGTTAGAGCAGCAGCCTTTTTTACTGGGCCAAGCGCCGTGTATTGCTGATTTCTCTGCTTACCACCCCTTGTGGTTTACGCGCCAATGTGTGCCGGTGATGGCGGATATTTTGGAAGCGACCCCCAGTGTTTTGGCTTGGATGGATCGCATCAAAGCTTTGGGGCATGGGACGTTTGAAAAAATGAGTTCAGCCGAAGCAATTTCTGTTTGTGCGTCGGCAAAACACGCCGCATTACCTAAAGATACTTTTTTCCAAGATGAGCACGGAATTGCGCTTGGAAGCTCGGTAACGGTGTCGGCGGAGACCTTTGGCCAAGAGCCGACCCAAGGCACTTTGCTGGCGGCCACGCGAACCCGATACACCTTGCGCCGGGAAGATCCTCGCGCAGGCCTTGTGCATGTTCACTTTCCTCGGGTGGGCTACGTTTTACGCGCCAGCTAACGCTATAAAAAAACCTGAAAACTTCGCTTTAACTTCACTTCAACTTCAACGAAAACCATGATCTCTGATTTCAAAAATAAAACGGCCGTACTCACCGGAGCAGGCTCGGGCTTTGGGTTGGAGTGCGCTCGCATTGGCGCAAAACTGGGAATGAATTTAGTTCTGGCCGATGTGCAGCAAGACGCGCTCGACCGCGCGGTTGCGGAGATGCAAGCGGCTGGGGCTCAAGTCTTGGGGATGAAAGTTGATGTTTCAAAAGCCGACCAAGTCGAAGCTTTGGGGCAGGCCACGCTGGCACGATTTGGCGCTCCCCATTTTGTTTTCAATAACGCAGGCGTAGGCTCAGGCGGTTTGATTTGGGAAAACACGTTGCAAGACTGGGAGTGGGTAGTAGGCGTTAACCTGATGGGCGTAGCGCACGGCGTTCGGGTGTTCACCCCGATGATGCTGGCGCAAGCCCAAAAGGACCCGCATTTCCAAGGCCACATTGTGAACACGGCCAGCATGGCGGGTTTGTTGAATGCGCCCAACATGGGGATTTACAACGTCACCAAACACGCCGTGGTGAGTTTGAGTGAAACGCTGTACCAAGACTTGGCCTTGGTGACAGACCAGATCAGCGCCAGCGTGTTGTGTCCTTTCTTTGTTCCCACCGGCATCAGCCAAAGCCACCGCAATCGCCCTGACGACCTAAAAACCCAGAACGTGAAACCCACCAAGAGCCAGCTGATTGGTCAAGCGATGAGCGATAAAGCGGTGGGCAGCGGCAAGGTCACTGCGCAAGAAGTGGCGCAAAAAGTGTTTGATGCCATCGCGGCCAACCAGTTTTATATCTACAGCCACCCCAAATCGATTGCATCGGTACAGACGCGGTTGGAGGACGTTTTGTTGACTCGCAACCCGACAGACCCCTTTGCACACAAGCCAGAATTGGGCGTTGAACTAAAAAAAGCACTCCGCGCTTAAGCAAATCGCGGATTGCCCTAAAAAAATGTTCAAATACGCACCTTAGTTTTTACTTCATTCAGAAAGATCCAAATGGGCAACAAAATCGTTACCGAAGCAGACCGTAAAGCCACTCCCGCTCCCAAGCCCCTGCCCGGTATGACCCTTGCGTCTCACGGACGCGGCCAGCGCGTGAGCTTAGAGCGCGGTGTTTCTACCCGCAGCAAAAAGAACCCAGGCAAGCGCCCATCCAAAGGCGGCTGAAGACAAATTAGGCGGATTGCTCCGCCTTAACAGAAAACAGTTTCTTAAAACTGTCCACTAAGTGTGTAGATCTGGCCGCTTGAGTTGATCTGGATGGGTATGTTTTCTTGCGAATTGGCCGGCTTCTAGTTGTTGAGGTTGCTTTTATTGCATTGAGGATTTAACATTTACAAATGATTGATTGGAACACTTGCCCCTCTGTAGAACTGAACCCTGAGTTTGTGAGCGGCGCTTGGGTGTTTCGCGGTACGCGCGTGCCAGTTGTGGCCTTGTTTGAAAATCTCGAAGACGGCGTGTCCATCAATGAGTTTGTTGAATTATTTCCTGGCGTCGATTTAATTCACGCTCGCAGCGTTTTGGAACATGCCGCTAAAAGTGCCATGGCAGTCCATTAGCCTTGAAAATTCTTTTTGACCAAGGGACGCCTGTTACTCTAAGAAACCATCTTCATTTACATCAGGTCGCTACGGCATATGAGCTTGGTTGGGCAACCTTAAAGAACGGTGAACTACTTGCTACTGCTGAGAGCAATGGGTTTGAGGTTTTCGTAACAACTGATACAAATCTACGTTACCAACAAAATTTAACCCAGAGAAGGATTGCCGTTGTTGTACTTAGCACAACCAGCTGGCCAAGAATTCAAAAGTCAATTGTGGAGATTGTCAAAGCAGTTGACCTTTCTGGCGTTAACTCATTCCAAGTTGTCACCATTATTTAATCTGGTTTCAAATACAACAAGTTCGGCTTATCGGGCGGATTGCCGAACCAGGGACCTACGCCTTAATTCACCATCACCAGTTTCCCCATGACCGCGCGTGAACCCATATGGGCAAACGCTGCTTTGAGTTCTGCCATGGGCATGGCGCGGTCAATCACGGGTTTGATCTTTCCTTGACCGTACCACTGCGCTAGCTCGGCCAAAGCCGCTGCGCTGGCTTTGGGTTCGCGTTTGGCAAAGTCGCCCCAAAACACACCAACGATAGATGCGCCTTTGAGCAAGGCCAGGTTAAAAGGCAGCGCGGGAATGGGGCCAGCAGCAAAGCCGACCACCAAATACCGCCCACGCCAAGCGATAGAGCGAAATGCGGGTTCCGCAAAATCACCGCCCACCGGGTCGTAAATCACATCGGGGCCTTTGCCTTCGGTCAGGGTTTTAATGGCGTCGCGCAGGTTCTCGGTGCTGTAGTTGATGACAGCGTCTGCGCCTAGTTTCAGGCAAAGATCGCATTTTTCTTTCGTTGATGCGGCTGCAATAACCTTCGCTCCCAAAGCCTTGGCGATTTGAATAGCGGCAGTGCCGACGCCACCAGCCGCGCCAAGTACCAAAACGGTTTCACCCGGTTTGAGCGCGGCGCGGTCCACCAGCGCGTGGTGCGACGTTGCGTAAATCATGAGGAAAGCCGCCGCGTCGACCATGGGGAATCCCGAAGGCAAGGGCATACATAAGGCCGCAGGCGCAAGGGTGTGGGTGGCAAAACCGCCGGTACCACTTAAACATGCCACGGCTTGCCCCACAGCAAGGTGCTTGACGCCTTCACCAACGGCTTGAACGATTCCCGCATATTCCGAACCCGGCACAAACGGCAAGGGCGGTTTCATTTGGTATTTGTTTTGAACAATCAAGAGGTCTGGAAAATTCAGACTGGCCGCTTTGATTTCAATCAGCACTTCTCCCGCTTTGGGTTGCGGTGTCGGAAGGTCTTTCCAAGTCAGGGCGTCAACGCCGACGGGGTTCTCACAAAGCCAAGCTTGCATGGGTTTCATCTCCAAAAGGGGGTGCGCTAAATGATAGAGCCCAAAGCAGCTTAACCCAAGGCAAGGGGCGGGAGATCTGTCACTGGAGCGACCCCCCAATCACAGCGGCACCTACAATGAAGTTCAACTTTGAAAACCTATGAAAATTCTTATTTCGAACGATGACGGCTACCAGGCCAGCGGCATTGTTGCTTTGTACGAAGCGCTCAAAGATATTGCCGATGTGGAGGTGATTGCGCCTGAACAAAACAACAGCGCCAAGTCCAACGCCTTGACGCTGAACTCACCCTTGTACGTACACCGCGCGAGCAACGGCTTTCGTTATGTCAATGGCACGCCCGCAGATTGCGTCCACATTGCTTTGTCTGGCTTACTAGACTATCGCCCTGATTTGGTGGTGTCAGGTATTAATAACGGCGCCAATATGGGCGACGACACAATTTACTCAGGCACGGTGGGCGCAGCGATGGAGGGGTATTTGTTTGGTATCCCGTCGATTGCGTTTTCCCAGGTTCAAAAAGAGTGGCTGGAGTTGGACTCGGCAGCCCGTAAGGCGCGTGAAATCGTGTTGTTTATGTTGGAGCATAAAAGTGCGGCTGCTGAGCCATGGCTTTTAAACGTAAATATTCCTAATTTGCCTTACGACCAAATCCGAAATGCCAAAGTGTGTCGCTTAGGCAAACGCCATGCGGCCGAACCGGTGATTGCACAAAAAAATCCACGTGGTGAAACCATGTATTGGATAGGTGCCGCAGGCCCCGCCAAAGACGACGCCGAAGGAACCGACTTTCATGCCACTGAAAACGGCCATATTTCTCTCACCCCCTTAAAAGTCGATTTGACCGAACACGAGCAATTGCGCTACTGGTCTGAAACCGCTTCGATTTTGGCTGCACACTCTCCGCCCAAAGCATGAAACCCAGGCCATCTTTTCCTGCCCGCATGGGGAGTACGACGCCGGCCCCTTCGAATCAAAAGCCTGCAGCAGTTCACTCGAACGTCCCACAAGGCGTGGGTATGGATTCCAGCACAGTGCGCCAGCGGATGGTCCAAAAACTAGCGGGACAAGGCTTGCAAGATCCTTTGGTTTTGCAGGCGATGGCAACAATAGAACGGCACCGTTTTGTCGACACCGCCTTAGCCAACCAAGCTTATGAGGACACGAGTTTGCCCATTGGGTTGGGACAAACGATTTCTAAGCCGGGGGTGGTTGCGCGGATGGTGGAATTGCTGCGCAATGGGGCTCCCGGAAAACTCGGACGTATCTTGGAAATTGGCACCGGTTGTGGCTACCAAGCGGCGGTGCTCAGCCAGATTGCGACTGAGGTTTACAGCATTGAACGTTTGCGAGGTTTGCATGACAAAGCGCGTGATAACTTACGCCATTTGCGCTTAGCCCAACTGCATTTGTTGTTTGGGGATGGCATGTTGGGTTTTCCCAAAGGCGCACCTTACGCAGGCATTATTGCGGCCGCAGGCGGAGAAGCGGTCCCGAAGGATTGGATCGATCAACTTGCAGAGGGTGGGCGCTTGGTTGCCCCAGTGGCGATGCCTTCTTCTACGCGCGGCGGCCCGGTCGCTCAAGCCTTGATCGTTTTAGATAAAACCCCACAAGGCATTCGCCAAACCGTTTTGGAAGCGGTTCATTTTGTGCCTCTAAAATCAGGCTTGGCTTGAAAGGGAAAAATGCTTAAATTCAAATTACATACAGGAGCTTACCAAAGCATTTCAAAAGCATTGGCGATGGCTCTGGTCTTGTTACTTTCCGCATGTGCGTCTAAGGTAACCCAGCGTGCGCCGGTAGAAGATCGCAACAACAACTCTGCGCGAAGCAGTTCTACCCCAACTCCAAGCGACTCAGCCAAGCTCATGCCTGGTTCTGAAAACGCGGGCAAACCGGGTTATTACACTGTGAAGCCAGGCGATACCTTGATTCGTATTGCTTTAGAGTCTGGACAAGGGCACCGTGATGTAGCGCGTTGGAACGCATTAGAAAACCCCAACAAAATCGAAGTAGGCCAAGTCCTTCGGGTGGTTCCGCCCGTAAGCGAGGAGGGTGTAGTTGCCAAGCCCGTGGCCAGTTCTAAGGTGAGCTCTACGCCTTTGCAATCACAAACGCAGTCACAAACACAGTCAGCCGCCAAAAATGAACCTGCTCCTGCCGCAGCGGCGGCTCCTGCAGCTGTTTCTGAATCGCACGCTAAGTCAGGAGAAGACGACGTGAGCTTTGCTTGGCCTGCCAAGGGCACGGTTGTCGCAGCGTTTGACGAGTCTAAAAATCGTAAAGGCGTGGACATTGGTGGCGCAGCTGGCGACCCGGTGCTTGCATCTGCCGATGGCAAGGTGGTTTATGCCGGTGCAGGCCTTCGTGGTTATGGCAACTTGATTATCCTCAAGCACAACAACACGTTCCTGACGGCTTACGCCCACAACCAAAGTTTGGCGGTCAAGGAGGACCAGACGGTCAAGAAGGGTCAAAAAATTGCTGAGATGGGTAACAGCGATGCTGACAGTGTGAAGCTGCACTTTGAAGTTCGCAAACTGGGCAAGCCAGTGGACCCCGCGCAGTATTTACCCGCGCGTTGACCTGAGACAATGGGGGGATGTTAGAAGATCCCCTTGAAAAAAAATCCCCCGAACTTGCGAATGCCAGCCCTGCGTTACCAGAGGGTTGGTTAGCCGTTCAATCGCTAGACCTAGAAGCCCAGGGCGTCGCCCACCGAAGCAATGGCAAAGTGGTCTTTATTGAAGGGGCGCTCCCCTTCGAAGTGGTCAGCGCCCAAATTCACCGCAGTAAAAACAGCTTTGAAAAAGGCAAACTCACCGAGCTTCATGTTGAGTCCTCCCAGCGCGTTCGTCCGGTGTGTCCACACTTTGGTTTGCATGAAGCTGCGTGTGGCGGTTGCAAGATGCAGCATCTACATCCGAGCGCACAAGTGGCCGTGAAGCAGCGGGTACTCGAGGACAACCTGTGGCACATTGGAAAAATCCACGCGGAGACGGTGATGCGCCCAATTGAAGGGCCCACTTGGGGCTACCGGTACCGAGCCCGCTTGTCAGTGCGCTTTGTTAGAAAAAAAGGGGAAGTGCTCATTGGCTTTCATGAAAGAAAGAGCCGTTTTGTTGCGGATATGAAAGAGTGCCATGTGCTGGCGCCCCATGTCAGCGCGATGCTCCTGCCTCTGCGGGCTTTGATTGCGTCTATGGACGCGGTAGAGCAAATTGCACAGATTGAGTTGGCCATTGGTGATGTAGGCGGCCACAGTACCGAGGTCGGCGTGGGCGACGTGACGGCGATGGTGCTCCGACATTTGGTTCCGTTAAGCGAAGGCGACCTCGAAAAATTGCGGACTTTTGCGGCCCAACGCCCGAGTTTGCAATGGTGGCTGCAAGCCAAGGGGCCGGAGACGATTGTTCGGCTTGAGGAGTTGCCAGAGCACACGACCCCCCAACTGTCTTACAGCTTGCCGCAGTTTGGCATCACGATGCCGTTTCGCCCGACCGATTTCACGCAGGTGAATCCGCATATCAATCGGGTGTTGGTGTCGCGGGCTTTGGGTTTGCTTCAAGTTCAAAAAACGGAGCGGGTGATTGATTGGTTTTGCGGGCTTGGGAATTTCACCTTGCCACTGGCAACTCAGGCTCGCGAGGTCCTTGGGATTGAAGGCGCAGAATCCTTGGTTGCGCGTTCGCGCGAGAATTTGGCGTTGAACGTGGAGCATGCCCCATCGCATACCGTTCTCGCACCAACGTCTTTTGTGGCGCGTAATTTATTTGAAATGACGCCAACCTTGCTAACGGCTGATGGCAGTGCAGACAAGTGGTTGGTGGATCCGCCGAGGGAAGGGGCGTTTTCATTGGTTCAAGCTTTAGCAGCGCTGCACCAGACGCCAGAACTGCGAAAAGGATGGACGCCCCCGCAGCGTATTGTTTATGTGAGTTGCAATCCCGCAACCCTGGCCCGTGACGCAGGCGTCTTGGTCACGGAAGCGGGCTATCGGTGTACGGCGGCGGGCATTGTGAATATGTTTCCCCATACGGCGCATGTGGAAAGCATTGCGGTTTTTGAGTTGCTGTGATTAAGCAACCAAAGCCACAGATTTAACCTGGGCCCATACGTTTTGGCCATGCGCTAATGCCAAGGTGTCGGCAGCGCGTGCCGTAATGCGTGCAAGAAAAATACTGTCTCCGCAGCGAAGGCGAACCAAAACTTGGGAAGGGTGGTGGTCTGGTGCGATCGAGTCCACCACACAAGGCAGAATATTTTGAATGCTGGTGTGGCTAGGTTCGGCACTCGCCAAACTGACATCGCGGGCCAAGACCCTGAGCCGCACCTTTTGTCCGACTGGGACGAGCGAATCACGCAACCACAAAGCGCCACCCACACAATTGACTTTGGCTAAGTGCCAGCGCAGGTCACGTTCTTGAACGATTCCCTCCAATAAAGCGCCTACATCATCACCGAGGATGACGGGGGAGTTGATACCCGCCAAGACCTCGGCAACCGGACCCACCGCAGTGGCTTTTCCGTGTTCCATCACGATCAACGTGTGCGCCAAACGCGCCACTTCGTCGGCAGCATGCGTTACGTACAACATGGGAATTTTGACCTCGTCGCGCAAACGCTCGAGCCAAGGCAGGATGTCTTGTCGCCGTGCATGGTCAAGCGAGGCCAAGGGTTCATCA
>SXSX01000055.1 GCA_005793295.1 Burkholderiales bacterium
GCGCCTGCGGCTTCACACCCCAGTTTGCCGGGCTCGAAGAACTACACCAACGCTACAACGCGCAAGGCCTGGTGGTCTTGGGTTTTCCGTGCAACCAATTTGGCGCCCAAGACAAAGGCAGCAACACTGAGATCGGTGCGTTTTGCCAAAAGAACTATGGCGTAAGTTTTGCCATGATGGAAAAAATCAATGTCAACGGCGCCCAAGCGCACCCGCTTTACAAATGGCTCACCCAAGAAGCTCCCGGCATCTTGGGAAGCAAAGCCATCAAATGGAACTTCACAAAATTCTTGATCGGCAAAGACGGCCACGTCGTCAAACGCTATGGGTCGATGGACACCCCCAAGACTATCGCCAAAGACATTGAGGCTGTTTTAGCGTAGCGCGTTGCGCTCTTGGTTTTGAATTTTTCTTTACCTAGACCGATTGACAATGCATCCGTTTACTTTTGGATTTGTTGTCGTTCCTAATTTTTCATTGATTGCGCTCAGTGCATGTGTTGATCCATTGCGCCTAGCCAACCATGTTCTGGGTAAGCCTAGCTACACATCGGTTCTCCTCTCAGAAGATGGCGGACTCGTCGCGTCCAGCGATGGAATCGAAGTGATGACGCAATTCAGTCTTGCACAAGCGCCTGCGCTTGATGCTATTTTTGTCATCGGGCCCAACCCTCTACCTAAGCGCGGCTTTCGCAATCTAACCTTATGGTTAAAGAAGGCCGCATCCAACGGCATCCCTCTTGGCGGAATCGACTCTGGCGCCTACTTGATGGCCCAAGCTGGTTTGCTCAATGGCTACCGCAGCACGATTCATTGGGAAGACCATGAAGCACTGGCTCAACAATTCCCTAAAGTCATTGTTACCCAACATTTTTTTGAAGTTGATCGTGATCGATATACATGCAGCGGTGGTGTTGCGCCTTTGGATTTAATGACCTATTTGCTTACGAAAGCACCTGGTAACCGGGCAATAGCCAACGAGGTTGCTAATTTGCTGATCGTTGAGCGGCGCAGTTTGACTGATATTCAGACTGTCTCGATCATTCACCAAGGCCGCGTGACGCATCCGACCGCCGTGGAAGCGCTGCGTTTAATGGAAGCCAATATTTCTGAGCCCTTAACCATTGCTGAAGTGGCTCAATTTTCTGGTGTTTCTTTGCGCAGCCTACAAAGACTTTTTAAGACGAAGTTTTCCAAATCAGCGGAGCGTGTTTATCTTGATATACGGCTCTCGCATGCGCGTATTTTGGTACACCGAAGCGATAAAAATATCCGAGAAATTGCTGCTGAGACTGGCTTTGCTTCCCCCTCCAACCTGACAGCGCGGTACACGCCGCGCTATGGTGCATCGCCGCAAAAAGACCGAAAAGATCGCGCCCACGGCTTGGCATTTAAAGAAAGGTTACTGTCGTAATTAAGTAGTCCATGTTTAGCTCTACCGTTAATACTCTGCCCATTAGCAAACAACAAACGGAGACTGAAAATGACAATGCCTAATCTTATAAATATCGATAACGGTGAACGTGTTCGCCATAGTTTTTCTGACAGCGAATATGCTAACCGAATAGCCAAGCTTCGGGCCATGATGGCAAGCAAATCGGTAGATGCCGTTGTGTTTACAAGCTATCACAACATCAATTATTACAGCGATTTTCTCTACTGCTCATTTGGTCGCTTTTACAGTTTAGTCGTTACTCAAAGCAAGAGTGTCATCATTGCTGCGAATATTGACGGTGGCCAACCTTGGCGCAAAGGCGTTTGCGATCGCGCCGTGATTTACACAGACTGGCAGAGCGGAAACTACTTCCGTGCGATCGCACAAGAAGTTCCGAATAAGGGCCGCGTTGGTTTAGAGTTTGATCACATGCCACTTGAACGCATGGAGAAAATAAAGTCGGTATTGCCCAATGTTGAGTTCGCTAACATCGCAGCCGACTGCATGAAATTGCGCATGATCAAGTCTGCAGAGGAAATTGAATTCATCAAAAACGGTGCGCAGGTATGCGACGTTGGTGGGGCTGCCTTGGTGGCTGCCGTACACGAAGGCGTTCCAGAGCACGAGGTGGCCCTGGCATCGACTCAGGCCATGGTGCGTGAAATTGCCAAACGCTACCCCCACACTGAGCTCATGGACTCATGGACTTGGTTTCAGTCTGGCATCAACACCGACGGCGCGCACAACCCTGTTACGACCCGCAAGGTTCAAAAGGGTGACATCTTGAGCCTGAATTGTTTTTCTATGATTTCAGGCTACTACACTGCCCTTGAGCGCACACTGTTTTTTGGTGAGGTTGATGCTGCATCTCTGAAACTGTGGGAAGTCAATGTACGCGTACACGAAGAGGGGCAGAAACTGGTCAAGCCCGGAGTCCGCTGCTGCGACGTCGCCCATGAATTGAACAAAATTTACGAAGAGTACGGCCTGCTGAAGTACCGCACCTTTGGTTACGGACACTCTTTTGGCGTGCTGTCGCATTACTACGGGCGCGAAGCAGGTTTGGAATTCCGTGAAGATATCGAAACCGTGCTCGAACCCGGCATGGTCGTATCCATCGAACCCATGATCATGCTGCCCGAGGGTTTGCCCGGTGCCGGTGGATACAGGGAACACGATATATTGGTGGTTACCAAAAACGGACACCAAAACATTACGGGCTTTCCTTACGGCCCAAAACACAACGTCATTCCTGCTTGAGTTTCGCTTCAGGTCTAGTCGATTTCACCGCCGACCGGACCTGAATGAATAACCTAGCGGTGCGCGTCATCACGGAAGGAAATCATCACATGGACACAAAAGATACCGGTAAGTTTAGTCGCAGAAAGTTTTTGAGCACAACCACTGCCGCGGTGGCTGCGCCCGCAGTTTCGACAAGTTTCTTCATTGGTGGTGTCGCCCGTGCGCAAGCGCCGGTAACTGTCAATATGCTTGCTTGGTATGGCCACGCAGAACCAGATGTGGTTGCCGAGTTTGAGGCCCAGAATAACTGCAAGATCAAAGCCAAGTACTACACAGGTGGCGACAATATGCTTGCGCTCATATCTCAGTCGCCGGTCGGCACTTACGACCTGATTTTGTCGGATGCCGAATATGTGCCGCAACTGCAAAAAGCAGGCTACATCGAGAAGCTCAATCCGAAGGACTATGCCTTTGATGATTTCTTCCCGGAATTTCAAAAGTTCCCAGGTCACTGGCAGGGTAACGACCTGTACTCGGTCATCACCCGGTTTGGCTTTTTGGGCGTGGCGTACAACACCGAAACTGTATCCGAAAAGAAGGCGCGCTCCTACCGAGTATTCTGGGATTCCGCATACAAAGGCAAGGTGGGTCACTTTGACTGGTATCTGCCCAGCATGGGACAAATCAGCTTACTTAACGGCAACAAGAGCCCGTTTGATTTGAGCGCAGCGCAGTTTGGAATACTCAAAGAAAAGGTCATGAGTCTGCGCCCACAGGTGGCGGGTTACTTTGACTACGGTGGCACTTTCGGTGGGCTGAAAAACGGACAGTTGCAATTGGTGTGCGGTATCGGCGACTGGATCACCGGCGCGTTGAAGAAGTCCGGCGGTAAGGTCGACTCGGTGGTGCCCGACGAGGGAGGCCTCCAGTGGACCGAGTCCTTTTCGATTGGCAAAGCCAGCAAGAACTACGATCTAGCCAAAAAATTTATCCAGTTCATTACCTCCGCCAAAGGGCAGGTGGTGTCCGCCCGCATGGGAGCCTATCCGGCCATGATTCCCAACAAAAAGGGGTGGGAGTTGCTCAACACGGTGGACGCCACCGAAGCCAAGCGCCAAGGTATGCTGCTCAAGGGTCCAAACTGTATGGACGGTATCCGCTCCGGAAAAATACGCTTTCGCGAGTTGCCTATTAAGCAACCGATTGAAGACTGGAACGATTTCTGGTCAGGCTACAAGAAGCGCGTTTAAGCCGGTGATGCGGCGCAGATTCTCGTGAGGGCATCTGCGCCGCTTACGTGAAAATAGTGCAGCCCAATGCCGGGCAAAGGACTGGATATGTCGATACAAAAAGAAAAGCTGCGTTGGCCTTTGATTGGGGCTCCGCTGTTATGGCAACTGGTGTTCTTTGCACTTCCCTTGGTGTTTTTGGTGGTGATTTCGTTCTGGTCGGTAAAAAACTTCCAGCTCACAGCAGACTTCACCTTCAAGAGCTGGGCGACGATGCTGTCCCGGGATACGTTTTGGTCCGCATACACCTACACCTGGGTGCTGTCGTTAACGACGGCATTCACTGCTACTTTGTTTGCGCTGCCAGCGGCCTACAGCATTACTTTCCATCTTTCCAATCGCCTGCAAACCGTGGCCATCATGTTGCTGGTGATTCCTTTTTTTACCTGCTATTTGGTTCGTGCGTACGCTTGGCAAATTTTCCTGTCGGACAACGGCATCATCAATGCCCTTTTGGCGCCGCTTGGTTTCGCACCGCTGCAGATGCTCAACACGTCCTTTGGCTCCTGGGTCGGTTACCTCACCTTGTGCATGCCGCTGGTGGTGCTGATCCAGGTGATGGGCATGGTGCAGATTGACCGCTCGCTGATCGAGGCCGCACGCAACCTGAGCGCTGGGCCCTGGCGTACCTTGTTCGAGGTGGTCATTCCTTCCATCAAGGCCTCCCTGGTCGTGGCGTGGTTATTCGCTTTCATTCTTGCCTTCGGTGATTTTGTCAGCCCCACCTACCTCGGTGGCGGAGCCTCTCCGACCTTAAGCAACCTGATTATTGACACCGTGAAGTCTGGTCAGCAGTGGCCCCGTGCGGCTGTGGTCGCCATTACCATGATTGCCACCTTGGTTGCCACCTCGCTTTTGGCAACCGCCTATGCCTACAAGGGGGAAAAGTGATCTGGAACCTATTCCGCTTTGGCGGGCGCTTTTACACGCTGTCGGTGATTGCCGTCATTGTGGCCCCGCTGTTGGTCAGCCTAATTTTCTCATTCAATGCCGACCGCTTCCCCTCGCTGCCGCTCAAGGGTTTTACCTTGGAATGGTATGTACTGACCTTGACTGACCCGCTGGTGCTCGATTCGCTCAAACGCAGCTTTATGGTAGCAATTCCTGTCGGCCTGGTGTCTACCGTGCTTGGGTTTACCGCAGCCTATAGCGATTACCGATACAGCTTTCGCGGCAAAAGCATTTTCATTTTGCTGATGCTGTTGCCACCCACCATTCCCGCCGTAATTATGGGTTTGGCGATGCTGTCCTATCTGTCTCGCGTCGATTTGGCGGGCAATGTTTACTCCATCTTCATTTGCCATGTGGTGACAGGGTTGCCGTTTGCCATGGCC
>SXSX01000056.1 GCA_005793295.1 Burkholderiales bacterium
AAGCTGGCGAAGGTTTGCACCAGGCCGCCTTGATGTACTTAGGCTTGGTTCTGTTCTTTATTACGTTTGTTATTTTGTCGCTCTCTAAGCTCTTGCTTTCTCAGCTGCGCAAAGGCGAAGGAGCCAAGACATGATCACAGAACAACAACGATTGGTGCGCGTTCAAAAGTTCGCCACCCGTAAACGCGTCAACATCATCGCGACAACCCTGGCCTTGATCGCTATGTCGTTTGGGCTTTTTTGGTTGTTTTGGATTTTGATTGAAACCGTTCGCTTAGGCATTGACGGTTTGACTATTGCGACGCTGACTCAAATGACGCCGCCTCCCAATGAAGAGGGTGGATTGGCCAATGCGATTTATGGTTCCTTCTTGATGGTGGTCTTAGCTGCCTGTGTGGGCACCCCGATTGGCATCATGGCGGGAATTTACTTAGCAGAGTTTGACACCAAAAGCTGGTTTGCATCCACCACCCGCTTTGTCAACGATATTTTATTGTCTGCGCCCTCTATCGTGATTGGCTTGTTTGTGTACGCGGTGGTTGTCTCACGCTTTAAGTCATTTTCTGGTTACGCCGGCATCATGGCGCTCTCGCTGATTGTGATTCCTGTGGTGATTCGAACCACAGAAAACATGCTTCAACTCGTTCCAGCGGGTTTGCGCGAAGCGGCCTATGCCTTAGGTGCGCCGAAGTGGAAAGTGGTTTTAAGTATTACGCTTACAGCCGCTCGCGCGGGTGTGATTACGGGCGTATTGTTGGCAGTGGCACGTATTGCTGGTGAGACAGCCCCATTGTTGTTTACCGCGCTGAGCAACCAGTTCTGGACTTCCAGTTTGAGCGAGCCTATGGCCAGCTTGCCTGTGACCATTTTTAAATTCGCTATGAGCCCGTATGAAAACTGGCAAAAATTAGCTTGGGCGGGGGTCTTTTTAATCACTGCTGCGGTGCTTGCCCTGAATATTTTGGCGCGTATCTTGACCCGCCATAAATCTTAATTTGAATGACTGTATGAACACTATGATCACTCCCTCTGTCGCTCCAGCTTCCAATGCCGCTACAGCAGCCACCAAGATTGCGGTTAAAAATCTTGATTTTTACTACGGTAAATTTCACGCGCTAA
This sequence comes from Burkholderiales bacterium, assembly GCA_005793295.1. Lineage (GTDB taxonomy): Bacteria > Pseudomonadota > Gammaproteobacteria > Burkholderiales > Burkholderiaceae_C > Allorhodoferax. The sequence continues at coordinate 1,120 of SXSX01000056.1, forward strand.
AGAATATTAATTTGGAAATCCCAGAGCGCAAGGTCACTGCGTTCATTGGTCCATCTGGCTGTGGTAAGTCTACTCTTCTGCGCGTGTTTAACCGCATGTTTGAACTCTACCCTGAGCAACGGGCAGAAGGCCAAGTTATCTTGGACAACGAAAATCTCTTGACTAGCAAAGAAGATGTGGCGCTCTTACGCGCAAAGGTGGGTATGGTATTTCAAAAGCCGACGCCCTTTCCCATGTCCATTTTCGACAATATCGCCTTTGGCGTGAAGTTGTTTGAAAATTTGAATACCACTGACATGGAAGAGCGTGTCGAGTGGGCTTTGCGAAAAGCGGCGCTGTGGACCGAGGTGAAGGACAAACTTCGCCAAAGTGGTTCTAGTTTGTCAGGCGGTCAGCAACAACGCTTGTGTATTGCGCGTGGTATTGCTATTCAGCCCGAAGTTCTTTTGCTCGACGAGCCTTGCTCTGCCCTGGATCCGATTTCTACGGCCAAAGTGGAAGAGCTTATTGTGGAACTTAAGAAAGACCACACAGTTGTCATCGTGACTCACAACATGCAGCAAGCTGCGCGTTGCAGTGATTACACTGCCTATATGTATTTAGGTGACTTGATTGAGTTCGGTGAAACCGAGCAAATCTTCTTCAAGCCTCAACGTAAAGAAACGGAAGACTACATCACAGGTCGCTTCGGTTGATTCTTTGAATCACTGAAAACTTGTAACCTAAAAGGAAACGTTATGCCAGATAAACACATATCTTCCCAGTTCGACACTGAGTTAACTTCAATATCAAGCCAAGTTTTAGAGATGGGTGGCTTAGTAGAAACCCAAATTCTAAAAGCAATTTTTGCACTCTCGCAATTGGATCTTGTCGCCGCGAACGAAGTGTCGGTAACGGAGTCCCAGGTCAATGCCATGGAGCTTGATATTGATCGCCATCTCTCCTCCATCATTGCTCGCAGGCAGCCTGCCGCAAGTGATCTGCGCTTGTTGATGGCTATTTCTAAAACAACAGCAAATTTAGAACGTGTTGGTGATGAGGCTGAAAAAATGGCCCGCATGGTGCGATCTATTATCGAAAGTGGGACGCCACGTAATTTGCCTTCAAGTGAATTGCGCTATGCAGCCAATTTGGCGTCCGGATTATTGAATAAAGCATTAGATGCGTTCGCTCGCCTTGATGTGAATGCGGCTTTGGCCATCCTCAAAGAGGATGATTTGATTGACCAAGAGTTCGATAGCTTTGTGCGTATCTTGGTGACCTACATGATGGAAGACCCCCGCATGATCTCCCCAAGCCTTGACCTACTCTTTTTGGCAAAGGCGATCGAACGCATTGGGGACCACGCAAAAAATATTGCGGAATTTATTATTTATGTGGTTAAAGGCGAAGATGTCCGCCACACATCGATTGAGAATATTGAGTTAGTGATTAAATGAAGACGATGCCAGCGATTTTGGTGGTGGAGGATGAGCCCTCGATTGCAGAACTCATCGCTGTCAATTTGCGTCATAACGGTTTTCGACCGACGTGGGCTATGGACGGTGTCAGCGCCCAACGTGAATTGGAAGCGTCACTACCAGATTTGATTTTGCTCGATTGGATGCTGCCCGGCGAAAGTGGCTTGCAGCTAGCCCGGCGTTGGCGCGCAGATCCCCGTATCAAAGATATACCTTTGATCATGCTCACTGCGCGAGGCGATGAGGAGGATCGGGTTGCTGGGCTGGATGCAGGTGCGGACGATTACATGGCCAAGCCTTTCTCAACCAAAGAAATGTTGGCCCGTGTTCGCGCAGTTCTGCGCCGGCGTTCCCCTGAACCTGTGGGTGAAGCCATTGTGATTGCGGGCTTGAGTATTGATTCTTCAACTCACCGTACGACGTACGCTGGTCAGACTTTAAAGTTGGGCCCCACTGAATTTAAGCTGCTTCACCATTTGATGGCTAATGCGGAACGTGTTCACAGCCGCGGCCAATTGTTAGACAAGGTCTGGGGTGACCATGTGTATATTGAAGAACGCACGGTAGACGTTCATATCAAGCGTTTACGCGAAGCCCTCGGAGCGGCAGGGCGCATGGTTGAAACTGTGCGTGGCGCCGGCTATCGGCTCACTGCCAAGCCTATTTCAGCGACAATGGTGGTTTAAAGTTCAGAGGGTTAACTTTGACTTCTCGCGTGCTGTGGCGGATTTTCACCTTCTCATTGGTGCAAATTTTCGGTGCCAGCTTGGGCTATTGGCTCGATGATCACTACTTCCCCTCTTTTGCAAATCCTGTATCTGCAGCTTTAGCGGGTGCTGTGATTTCGGGCTATGCGTGGCATGTGTTCGATCTGTCTAACGCATTGAAAGTAATGCATTGGTTGCGTAAAGGCGATAGCCAACTCGATGGCGTTGGCCCTGGACTTTGGAGCGAGGTAAGCGACCGCGTAAGACGCTTGGTTAGAACCCATGAGCGAGCGGTTACTCAAAGCGAGGAGCGGCTGCAGGATTTTTTAGCCGCTTTACAAGCATCCCCCAATGGCATTGTTCTTTTAGATAGTCAAAATCGAATCGAATGGTTTAACCAAACCGCGAGCAACCATTTTGGTTTTGAGCCTCAGCGCGATCTGTTGCAGCACTTTGGAAACTTGGTTCGTGATCCTGGATTTGCTGCTTATTTCACAGCCAATGATTTCCAGGGTGATGTGGTGATGCCGGGTCGAGCCAATACCTTTGCCAAACCGGTTCGCTTGTCGGTGCATATTCACCCCTACGGCGGCGGTCGCAGTTTGCTTTTGTCCCGCGATATCACAGCGCTGGAACAGGTGGATGCGATGCGGCGTGACTTTGTGGCCAATGTGTCGCATGAAATTCGGACCCCGTTGACGGTGCTCAGTGGCTTTGTTGAAACATTGCAGTCCTTGCCCCTCAATGAAGCCGAGCGCGAGCGGTATTTGTCGCTCATGGCGGTTCAAGCGATGCGCATGCAGTCTTTGGTAAGCGATTTACTTACTTTGTCGCGGCTTGAAGGCAGCCCCTTGCCGCCAACCCACGAGTGGGTCAGCGTTTCTGCGATCCTTGACCAATGCGAACAAGAAGGCCGTGAACTTTCTCGCGTGCTCTGGAACCAAGCGCCACAACTTGTATTTGATGTCCAGCCCGGAATTGAGATTGCCGGCTACCACTTAGAGATTCACAGTGCGTTCTTCAACTTGATTGGAAATGCGATTCGGTACACCCCTGCAGACAAAGAAATCAGAGTCAGCTGGGATGCGCAGCCTGATGGGTCTGCGCTATTTGTGGTCAAAGACCAAGGGGTCGGAATCGCTCCAGAACACATCAGCCGCTTAACCGAGCGTTTTTACCGCGTTGATCGCAGCCGCTCGCGTGACACCGGGGGAACCGGCTTGGGCTTGGCCATTGTGAAACATGTCGCCCAGCGACATAGCGCAGAACTCTCTATCAGCAGCAAACTGGGCGAAGGCTCTACTTTTTCAATTCGCTTTTCCCCTGCCAGGGTCAAAGCACCCGATGTGATTTAACGGCGCTGAAGTATCCAAAAAGCTTCGTTGGCATCGCCAGGGTGACGAACCAAGGCTTTCGCAGTCCAAATGTTGGGGTCCACTGTGGCGGGAATTTCTCGATTGCCGATCGGCTCTACCAAAAGCCAAGGGCATTGTGAAAATGCAGAGGCAGGCGCCAAAGGCAAGTTTCCATACCAAAGCAAAGCCGCGTTGATGCCTTGGTTGAGTCCTTGGGTTTGGATGCAGCCCGGGAGATTGATTTCTTGTTGTGCCCGTTCGACCAGCGTTTGATAGCTTTGGGTGTAATTGAGCAAGGGCATCCACAAGGTCATTAACAAGAGCCAACACCAAGCCGCACCACTTGCAGGAAGCACCAGGCTTTTCCAAAGCGCGGGTTGGTGTCGTCCGGCCCGCCACTGCACCAACCCCGCCCAAGCCACGGTTGCGGCAATGGCGAAAGCAAGAACCACAAAAGAAAACCCAGGCACAAAGCCAGGCGCCTGACGAGCGACGTTGGCTGCGGGTTGGCTTGGGACACCTGTTTGCATCGCAATCCAAACCACCCAAATAATCAAGCCGCAGCCAGAGAAAAATAACAAAGTAAACCAGTCAATCAGCGAAGCGACAGGCCGTTTGAGGGTGGGTAAGGCGAAGGCGGCTAACGCAGCCATGGCCGGTAAGGCCAAGAGAAGCGTTCTGTCGGATGAGCCGGTAGTTAACGTGGCAACCAAGGTAACAACCATGAACCACAGCGGCAACACCAAGTGGCGGCTAATATAGCGACTGAGCAGTTGCCTGCGCCAACTCCACACAGTCCACATCACCAATGGCCAAGCCGGCCACGTAAACCAGACCAGCAACTGCGCATACCCATTCCAATTAAACCAAAGGGCATGGGGGAGTTCAATTTTCCAGCGCCAAAGTTGCAGCGCGCTTGCAATCAAAGCGACGGCCGCGCAGACGAGTACGATCCATCCACTATCGACCCATTGGCTTTGCTTTGCAGTGGCTTGCGTCGCGCTTTGATGTTTGTCTAAAACGTGAATGACCACGCCACCCAATCCAAATAGCAAGGCCAATGTAGGCGCGCCGCTTAAACCCAAACCCATTAAGCCTAGGATGCAAGCCCACAAACCCGCTTTGCGACGAATAGGCAGGGCGCTTAAGCCAAAGAAAAGCAAAGCTGCAAATCCCAATTGGGCAACCGCAGGGGTACTTTCATGGGCCAACTGCGCCAATCCTAAACAGGCGATAAAAGCGAGCAAGGCGCCGTCTGCCACAGCACGACCATAGTCGGCGGGATTGGCTTGACCCCCAAACGCAAATACCACCGGTTGAGCGCGTGAACTTCTCGCAAGGCTATAGGTTCCGTACCATGTACCGGCCATCGAAAGGCCTAACAACACGCCAAAGGGAATTCGCAACATGATGTCGGCCCATACAGTGCCAGCGGGTGCGATAGCGATAGCCCACGCCCCTAGCCAATACGGCAGCAAAGCGCCATCGTTTGAGGGGATTCCTAAAAGAGTAGGTTGCAGCCAGTCCGAGCCTCCTTGGGCGAGACTTGCCATAAAGCCCACCGACGCCATATCCGCACTTTTCCAGCCATCACGTCCTACAAAACCGAAAATCACATACGCCACACACAGCAAAAGCAAAGCAGTGCGCGGCAGCCGCCGAACGGCAGATTGGGCGACGATAGCGGGTGTGGGTTGATTCACGGTTTAAGGGTCGTAATCATAAAAAAGGCAGCGCGGTAACCCGGGCTGCCTTCGTAACGACTCAGGCCAAAACCTGAGTCCGAATTATTTTGCAGTGGTTTTTCCGAAACGGTTACGGAATTTCTCTACGCGACCGCCCATATTGTCCACAGACTTTTGAGTTCCAGTGTAGAAAGGATGGGATTCGCTAGAGGTATCAAGCTTGTACAAAGGCAGCTCACGGCCGTCTTCCATCTTGATCATTTCTTTGGTGTTAGCGCATGAACGGGTAACGAACTTGAAGCTGTTCGATAAGTCCATGAAGCACACTTCGCGGTAGTTAGGGTGAATGCCGTCTTTCATATTTTCTCCATCAGTTGCGCTAGCCGCGCCGTTCCTTGGGCAAACTGTTTACCCAAAACAAAAAACGATGTACTTAACGCGTTAAGACTGAGATTATAAACCACTGTCCAACCGTGGGTTAGGCAGGGCGCGCATGCGTTTAGCCGCCCCGGCGCATCATGTCAAAAAACTCGCTGTTGTTTTTAGTGGCACGCATTTGCTTGAGCACCATCTCCATAGATTCGATTTCATCCATGTTGTACAAAAACTGGCGCAGAATGCGGGTTTTTTGCAAGATTTCGGGGGACAACAGCAGTTCTTCTCGGCGCGTTCCGCTGCGGTTGAGTTGGATCGACGGAAACACGCGTTTCTCGTACAAGCGCCGGTCCAGGTGAATTTCAGAGTTGCCAGTGCCCTTGAACTCCTCAAAAATCACCTCGACCATGCGGCGTCCGGTATCGACCAAAGCGGTGGCAATGATGGTCAAGGACCCGCCTTCTACCACGTTACG
>SXSX01000057.1 GCA_005793295.1 Burkholderiales bacterium
GCACTGGCCCGTGGGGAGTTGCATTGCGTTGGTGCGACTACGTTAGATGAATACCGAAAGTACATTGAAAAGGATGCGGCTCTTGAGCGAAGATTTCAGAAAATACTGGTGGGAGAGCCAAGTGTGGAAGCGACGATTGCGATATTGCGGGGTTTGAAGGAGCGCTATGAGAAGCACCACAACGTAGATATCACCGATCCTGCCATCGTCGCTGCGGCTGAATTGAGCCACCGGTATATCACCGACCGATTTTTGCCCGACAAAGCCATCGACTTGATTGACGAGGCTGCTTCTAAAGTCAAAATTGAGATGGACTCCAAGCCCGAAGTTATGGACAAGCTTGACCGTCGCTTTATCCAACTTCAAATTGAGCGCGAAGCCGTCAAAAAGGAAAAGGACGAAGCATCTCAAAAACGATTTGAACTCATCAACGAAGAGATCTCCCGATTACAAAAAGAGATTGCGGACCTTGACGAAATTTGGAAAGCAGAAAAAGCCAGCGCCTTGGGAAGTAGCCAGGTTCGTGAAGAGATTGAAAAGCTGAAGTTTCAAATTGAAGAACTCACCCGCAAAGGGGATTTCAACAAAGTGGCTGAATTGCAATACGGGAAATTGCCCGAGTTGGAAAAGCGGATGAAAGAGGTGCAGGCGCGGGAAGCAGTTCGTGGGGAGGGAGCGGCTCCGCGCTTATTGCGAACCCAAGTGGGCTCCGAAGAGATTGCTGAGGTGGTGAGCCGCGCCACGGGAATCCCAGTGTCAAAAATGATGCAAGGCGATCGAGAAAAACTTCTCCAAATGGAGGCGAAACTTCATGACCGTGTTGTAGGGCAAGACGAAGCTATTGGCGCAGTATCCAACGCGATACGCCGCTCCCGCTCTGGCCTTTCTGACCCAAACCGACCCACGGGTTCTTTCTTGTTTTTAGGTCCAACTGGCGTTGGTAAAACTGAGCTATGTAAAACGCTGGCGGGGTTTTTGTTTGACAGCGAAGACCACTTGATACGAATCGATATGAGCGAGTTCATGGAAAAGCATTCTGTGGCCCGATTGATTGGTGCGCCTCCCGGTTATGTGGGTTACGAGGAGGGCGGGTATCTGACTGAAGCGGTGCGCCGTAAGCCCTATAGCGTTTTGCTCCTTGACGAAGTTGAGAAGGCCCATCCGGATGTATTCAATGTTTTGCTGCAGGTTCTAGATGATGGACGGCTCACCGACGGCCAAGGCAGAACAGTGGATTTTAAAAATACGGTGATTGTGATGACCAGTAATATAGGATCTCCATTGATTCAAAGTATGGTGGGGCAAAGCACTGAGGACATCAAAGATGCGGTCACTGGCGAGTTGAAAAATCACTTCCGCCCTGAGTTTTTAAATCGCATTGACGAAATCGTGGTGTTCCATGCCTTAAACGCCTCCCACATTTCGAATATTGCAAAAATTCAGCTGCAGACGTTGATCGCTCGCATGGAGAAAATGGACTATGTTTTGGCAGTTTCTGATGCCGCGGTAGCTGAGTTAGCCAAGGTGGGCTTTGATCCTGTGTATGGCGCTCGTCCGCTCAAGCGTGCCATTCAACAGCGACTAGAGAACCCATTGTCGAAATTGCTGCTGGAGGGAAGCTTCCAGCCTAAGGATGTGATCCAAGTCGGTGTCGATCCGATTCGGGCACCAGGTGAATTTTCTTTCACCAAAGGAACTTAAGAAGAGGCGTTAGGGAGAATTGCCGGCGTTGGTCTCAACAGGGACGCGCCGAGCACCATCAAAACGACGCGCCCAGTAAGCTACACCCATATCTTCGACCCGAACCTCGGCGCCAGGTTTGGGCGAGTGAATGAACTTGCCGTTTCCTACATAGATACCGACATGGCTGAACGCCTTTCGCATCGTATTGAAAAAGACCAGGTCGCCTGGGCGAAGCTCTGATTTTTTGATGGTTTGCGTTGCCGCGGCCTGTTGTGCTGCGTTGCGGGGAAGTGCTAAACCGATAGCCTGCTCGTAAATGGCTTTGACAAAACCACTGCAGTCAAACCCCGTTTCTATACTGGTTCCACCAAAGCGGTAGGGGACCCCTAAGAATCCCATGGCACCAATAACTAAGTCGGATGCCTTGGCCTGCACTTGGGTTGTGACGTCTCCCATCTTGGCAATCAAGCCTTTTTCAGCCAAAAAACCAGCCATATCATCACCCGTCGCCGCCGGCTCAGCCATAGCAGGGCCACTCGCCAAGGCGAGGGTTGTAATGAGGGTGGCCAGTTTGAGCATCTAGATAGGGTACCACGATTAGACGCGACAGCAGAGAAAAAACGTGAGGAATTAGCGCTAACTCATTGATTATTATAGATTACTGTTGTTTTATTGCAAACAATGTTGCCAATGCTTAGGTGTGCTTTTGTGACTTTTGGGTGAATATTGCAGATTGGTTATGCTCGCCTTACTTAACCCCAGCGAAAGAACACTATGTTGTTAGAAGCCGATGCAAGTCAGTTAGTTTTGGTGGATTACCAAATTCAACTCATGCCTGCGATGTTGGATGCACAGGCGGTACTGGCCAATGCGGTATGTCTTGCCCGACTAGCTCAAGCGATGCAAGTCCCGGTTTTTGTCACTGAGCAAAGCCCGTCTAAATTGGGCGCCACGGTGCATGATTTGAGCGCAGTACTGAACAAGATGCCTTTTCAGCAACTTGCAAAAATGCAGTTTAGTGCAGTCGAAGAAGGCTTGGGCGACATGCTGAGGCCGCCGCCTAAGCCGGTTCAAGGAAACGCGCGAAGCCTGCCCAAACACTTGCAAAAAAGTTCCAGCGATGCAGAACACCGTTCAACCATTCTTTTGGCGGGCTGCGAAGCCCATGTGTGTTTATTACAAACCGCGTTGGATTTATTGGAAGATGAATTCGAGGTGTGGGTGGTAACGGATGCTTGCAGTTCGCGTACCGAACGCAATCGCGATGCGGCGTTTGACCGTCTTGCGGGCGCCGGGGTGGAATTGGTGACGACGGAAATGGTGGCCTTTGAGTGGTTGCGCTCTGCTGAACACCCTGCATTTCGCGAAGTTCAGGCGCTCATCAAATAAGTGCAGTTACCAAGGCATCTGGCCGTTGCTTAAGTCAGCCTCTTGCAAGTTGACTGACCATAATGACGCATTGATCTTAATGCCATGGCTGTCATGGCTTGCTTGGAGAACTCTATGACTGCTTATGCCGATTTCCATCGCCGTTCTATCGAAGACCGTGATGGGTTTTGGGCTGAACAAGCCCATTCCATTGAGTGGAAATCACCCGCACAGCAGATTTGCGATTACAGCAACCCGCCTTTTGCCCGCTGGTTTGTGGGAGGTACGACTAACCTATGCTACAACGCAGTGGACCGGCATCTAAAAGACCGCCCCAACCAAGCCGCCTTGATTGCGGTGTCGACAGAAACCAATTCGGAAACGGTTTACACCTTCTCGCAACTGCATGCAGAAGTGCAGCGCATGGCGGCTTCCTTGTTGGACCTTGGCGTTAAGAAAGGCGACCGCGTCTTAATTTACATGCCCATGATTGCGGAGGCATCGTTTGCCATGTTGGCGTGTGCTCGCATTGGCGCCATTCATTCGGTGGTATTCGGCGGTTTTGCTGCTGGCTCATTGGCTACGCGTATTGAAGATGCGTCTCCTACGGTGATTGTGAGCGCGGAAGCAGGCTCTCGCGCAGGTAAAGTGGTGGAGTACAAATCATTGTTAGACGAAGCGATCCGTGTTTCTTCGCACAAGCCGAAAGCGGTTTTGATGGTTGATCGCAAGCTCGCGGCTATGCATTGGGTGGATGGGCGGGATCACCTGTGGAGCGAGTTGCGTGAAAAGCATCTCCATGCTGTTGTGCCTTGTGAGTGGGTCGAGTCAACGCATCCAAGCTATACCCTTTACACCAGCGGAACCACAGGAAAACCCAAGGGCGTGCAACGTGACACAGGCGGATACGCTGTTGCGTTGGCCGCCAGCATGAAAAATATTTTTTGCGGCAAGCCTGGTGAAACATTTTTTTGCACCAGCGACATCGGTTGGGTGGTTGGCCACAGTTACATCATTTACGGCCCACTGATTGGGGGGATGGCAACCATTCTTTATGAAGGCCTTCCGATTCGCCCTGATGGTGGTATCTGGTGGAGCTTGGTCGAGAAGTACAAGGTTACGGTCATGTTTAGTGCGCCGACTGCGATACGGGTGTTGAAAAAACAAGATCCTGAACTACTCACGAAGTACGACCTAAGCAGCTTGCGTTCTTTATTTTTAGCGGGTGAGCCCTTGGACGAGCCAACCGCCCAGTGGATTAGCAAGGGCCTAGGTAAAGCCATTATTGACAATTACTGGCAGACTGAAAGCGGTTGGCCTATTTTGACGATTGCCAATGGCGTTGAAAAAGCCAACAGTAAATTTGGAAGCCCCGGTGTCGCCATGTATGGCTATAACGTGAAGTTGCTTGATGAAGCAACAGGCGAAGAGCTCATAGGCGAAGACAAAAAAGGGGTTCTTACGATTGAGGGTCCCTTGCCGCCGGGATGTATGCAAACCGTATGGCGCGATGATGAACGTTTTGTGAAAACGTATTGGAACAGTATTCCTGAAAAAATGGTCTACAACACCTTTGATTGGGCGGTGCGCGACAAGGACGGGTATTACTTTATTCTGGGTCGGACCGATGATGTGATCAACGTTGCCGGTCACCGTTTGGGGACTCGTGAAATTGAAGAATGTATTTCGGGCCATCCTAATATTTCTGAGGTGGCGGTGGTTGGCGTGGCAGATAACTTAAAAGGCCAAGTAGCGGTTGCTTTTGCCATTGTGAAAGACGCCAGTGTGTTGATTGACGCTGCAGCGCATGCCAAGTTAGAAGCCGAGGTGATGAAGGTCGTTGACCAGTCCATTGGTGCAGTCGGTCGACCAGCCCGGGTGTATTTTGTAACGGTTTTACCCAAAACACGCAGCGGAAAACTCTTGCGTCGTGCGATTCAAGCGGTCTGTGAAGGCCGTGATCCTGGTGACTTAACCACCATGGAAGACCCAAGCGCCCTGCAGCAAATTAAAGCCATGGTTTAACCATATCGGTCTTTTCGGTGGCAAAATGCGAAGTGTTACTGAGGCCTTTAAGCCCTAGTCGCATCCGCTAACCGGTTAAGCCGTGCCGCGGAAGGTTTATCAACCAACTTATGTTTCCCAAAGGGGAACGGAGGTCAGCGAAAAATGAGTGAGACACAATCCGTCTACGCCGCCTACCAAGGCAATACCCATCTTTTTGGTGGTAATGCGCCCTATGTTGAAGAGATGTATGAGAACTACCTGGCCAACCCAGGCAGTGTTCCAGATACATGGCGCCAATACTTCGATGCGCTTCAACACGTTCCGGCTACCGATGGCAGCAACGCCAAAGACGTTCCACACCAACCGGTGATCAATGCGTTCGCAGAGCGGGCAAAAGCGGGCGGAACCAAAGTCGTTTTGGCCAGCGCAGATGCGGAAATGGGGCGCAAGCGGACTTCTGTTCAGCAGCTCATCGCGGCTTACCGCAATGTGGGCCAGCGCTGGGCTGATTTAGACCCACTCAAACGAACTGAGCGCCCGTCTATTCCTGAACTTGACCCTGCGTTTTACGGTTTTACCGATGCAGACCAAGAGACAGTATTCGATACCAGCAATACATTCTTTGGCAAGGACCGGATGTCCTTGCGCGAATTGTTAAACGCATTGCGTGAAACCTATTGCGGCACCTTGGGCGCTGAGTACATGTATGCCACCGACCAAACAGAAAAGCGCTGGTGGCAACAAAAGCTCGAAAGCATTCGCAGTAAACCGAGTTTCAATGCTGAAAAGAAAAAACATATTCTGGGTCGCTTAAGTGCAGCCGAAGGCCTTGAGCGCTTTTTGCATACGAAATATGTGGGCCAAAAACGCTTTTCTTTAGAAGGCGGCGAGAGCTTTATCGCGGCGATGGATGAACTGATCCAATCCGCCGGAAGCAAAGGCGTTCAAGAAATTGTGATCGGGATGGCCCATCGGGGCCGATTGAATGTTTTAGTCAACATCATGGGCAAGTTGCCTAAGGATTTGTTCGCCGAGTTTGACCACACCGCTCCCGAAGAGTTGGCCTCAGGTGATGTGAAATACCACCAAGGCTTTAGCTCTGATATGAGTACGACCGGTGGGCCAGTCCATTTGTCCTTGGCCTTTAACCCTTCGCATTTGGAAATTGTGAACCCGGTGGTTGAAGGTTCTGTTCGCGCTCGGATGGATCGCCGCTCTGACCCTTTGGGCAAGCAGGTGCTTCCGGTATTGGTGCACGGCGATGCGGCTTTTGCGGGCCAAGGGGTGAACCAGGAAACGCTGGCCCTCGCCCAGACCCGGGGCTACACCACCGGGGGCACGGTCCATATCATCATCAATAACCAAATTGGCTTCACCACGTCAGACCCGCGTGATATGGGATCTACCGTGTATTGCACGGACATCGTGAAGATGGTTGAAGCCCCCGTGTTGCACGTTAACGGTGACGATCCTGAAGCGGTGGTTTTAGCGACGCAACTGGCACTGGAATACCGGATGCAGTTCAGCAAAGATATTGTGGTTGACATCATCTGCTTCCGTAAATTGGGCCACAACGAGCAAGACACCCCGAGCTTGACCCAGCCATTGATGTACAAAAAAATCAGTGCCCATCCAGGAACTCGCAAGCTGTTTGCTGAAAAGCTAAGCGCCCAAGGATTGGGAGACACTTTGGGCGACGATATGGTGAAAGCCTACCGTGCAGCACTAGACGAAGGCAAACATGCAGCTGATCCCGTCCTCACTAACTTCAAAACCAAGTTCACGGTGGACTGGGCGCCGTTTTTGGGAAAAAAGTGGACGGATGCCGGAGATACAGCCATACCGATGGGCGAGTGGAAGCGTTTATCCGAGCGTCTCACGACCATTCCAGATTCGGTCACTCCGCATCAGTTAGTCAAAAAAGTCTATGACGACCGCGCCGCGATGGGGCGTGGTGAGATTCCCGTGGACTGGGGGATGGGCGAGCACATGGCATTTGCGTCATTGGTGGCCAGCGGTTATCCGGTGCGTTTGTCAGGCGAAGACTGCGGTCGGGGTACGTTTACCCACCGCCATGCCGTCATCCATGACCAAAACCGAGAAAAATGGGATGTGGGGACCTATGTGCCCTTGCAAAACGTAGCTGATAACCAAGCCCCTTTTGTTGTCATCGACTCGATTTTGTCGGAGGAAGCAGTTTTGGGGTTTGAATATGGCTATGCCTCCAATGACCCCAATACCTTGGTTATCTGGGA
>SXSX01000058.1 GCA_005793295.1 Burkholderiales bacterium
GGACTATTGGAATTTTGGTCAGTGTTTATGAATTTCACAACCGTTTCGTTACGCTTTTACTGGAAAAAATTCACCGCGATTTGCTAGATTATGGCTATCACGTGATGGTATTTCTTGACCCCATTAATTCACCTCAAGACATTAATCATTTATCCAACTTCAGACCTGTGATGGACGGCTACTTGGAAGGCATGATTTTGATGTCGGTGACCACAGATTCAATCCTAGTTGGCGAGTTGCAACGCTTGGGTCTGCCAGTTGTTTTGGCTATGCGATCCATTGATCAGCCAACGGTTGACGTGATAGAAGCCGATAATTTCCGTGGCGGCGCAGAGGTAGTTAGTCATTTCTATGAATTAGGACACCGTCGAATAGGGCTCGTGATGGGCACCCAGAACGCCTCCACCAGCCGAGACCGTGCCAGGGGTGCCCTTGAATTTTTGCGCGACAAGGGGATACCGCCAGAAGATACACCGGTGATTTGGAATGCCTTTACTTTTGAGACTGGCTATTCAGGCGCATCGCAACTTCTCGATGCTTCTCCTCGAATCACTGCGATCATGGCTGGCGCCGATTCCATTGCCATGGGCGTGCTTGAAGCAGCCAGATGCAAGGGTTTTTCAGTGCCCAACGATATCTCAGTTGCAGGCTTCGATGATGTTCCACTTTCTGGAACCAACATCATTAGTCTTACCACTGTTCAAAATCGCGCAGCTGAAATGTCGAGAGCTACTTGCCGGAGAATCATCGACCGACTTCGAAACGGATCACTCAGCCCACCGACTCGCGATGTCATGCCAGTTCAATTGATGCGCCGAGACACTACTGGCCCATGCCCCTCACATAACTCATAAAGTAAATCGAAGCATATGAAATCATTTATTTCTCCCTTATCCCAACTTAAAGATCCCGGCCTGCTCAAAACTGACGCTTTGATAAATGGTCAATGGATAGCCGGGTCCAGTCGTTTTGATGTGTATGACCCTGCCACAGGACATCAACTAGCCAAAGTCGCTAACCTCGGTCCACGGGAAGCAACTCAGGCTATTGAGGCTGCCAATACAGCTTGGCCGATCTGGCGTAGCAAGACCGGCAAAGAACGCAGCATCATTCTGCGCAAGTGGTTTGACCTCCTCATGGCAAATCAGGAAGACCTCGGTCGCATCATGACGGCAGAGCAAGGAAAGCCCTTTGCAGAAGCCAAAGGCGAAATTTCCTACGCTGCAAGTTTTGTCGAATGGTTTGCTGAAGAGGCTAAGCGAATCAATGGTGAAGTTCTGCCTCAGTTTGACAACAACCGAAGGCTTTTAGTCATCAAACAATCCATCGGAGTTTGTGCAGCCATCACCCCATGGAACTTTCCACTCGCCATGATTACGCGGAAGGTGGCGCCAGCACTGGCCGCCGGATGCACTGTCATCATTAAACCCGCGGAGTTAACACCACTCACTGCCTTGGCTGCGGCCGAACTTGCCATTCGAGCTGGCGTTCCACCCGGAGTAATTAACATGCTCACGGCCGACGCAGAAAACTCCATTGCCGTTGGCAAGGTCATTTGTGCCAGCGATACGGTCCGCCATCTGAGTTTTACCGGCTCCACAGAAGTGGGTCGCATTCTGATGGCGCAGTGCGCACCTACGGTAAAAAAACTTTCTCTAGAGTTGGGAGGTAATGCCCCCTTTATCGTATTTGACGATGCCGATCTTGATTCAGCGGTGGTAGGCGCAATCGCAAGCAAGTATCGTAATGCTGGACAGACTTGCGTATGCGCAAACCGCTTCTATGTGCAAGCCGGGGTATATGACGCATTTGTCGCCAAGTTCACTGCAGAAGTTAAATCGCTGAAAGTTGGTAATGGTTTTGAAGACGGCGTGATGCAAGGACCGCTGATTGAAGAGGCTGCGATAGCCAAGGTTACCCGACACGTAGCGGATGCAGTTGCCAAAGGCGGGAAATTGGAGACTGGCGGAAAAGTGCTTTCCGGGCAGTTCTTTGAACCCACAGTGATCTCTGGCGCCAGTTCAAATATGCAATGTGCGACCGAGGAAACTTTCGGTCCGTTTGCGCCGATTTTTAAATTTGACACTGAACAACAAGCCATTGATGCAGCTAATGCAACTGAATTTGGTTTGGCAAGTTATTTCTACAGTCGTGATATTGGGCGGATTTACCGGGTGGCGGAAGCACTTGAGTATGGCATGGTTGGAGTCAATGTCGGCATTTTGGCCACCGAACATGTACCGTTTGGAGGAGTGAAACAATCAGGCTTAGGAAGAGAAGGCTCACACTTTGGTATCGACGATTATGTGGAAATAAAGTACCTCTGTATTGGTGATATCTTAAAGTAGCTAGTAATCTCTCCAATCCTCTGCAATGATCACTTTAAAAAACTGCCAGCTGCGCGACGCGGCTGACCCGCTGCGCTCGCTCAAATCACTGTTTTCGATTCCTGAGGGTGTGATTTACCTTGATGGCAACTCGCTGGGCGTGATGCCAAAAACCGCAGCGGCCCGCGCCGCCCAAGTGGTGACCCAGGAGTGGGGGCAAGGACTGATTCGCTCATGGAATAGTGCTGGATGGTTTGACCTTCCCCAGCGCTTGGGCAACCGCATCGCCCCGCTCATTGGCGCAAAAGACCACCAAGTCGTGGCCACCGACAGCACCTCCATCAATCTCTTCAAGGTGTTATCGGCTGCGTTATCCATCGCAGCCACCGACAACCCTAAGCGGCGCACCGTGGTGAGCGAGCGCAGCAACTTCCCGACCGATCTTTATATTGCTGAAGGCCTCTGTCAGGCGCGGGGCTTTCAACTTCAATTGCTTGAGCCTGAGGAAATTGCCAGCGCACTCCATGAAGAAGTTGCCGTGTTGCTGCTGACCCATGTGAACTACCGCACTGGCGCGATGCACGACATGGCCGCTCTAACCACTGCAGCCCATGCAGCTGGAGCTTTGGTTGTCTGGGATTTGGCCCACAGCGCTGGCGCAGTGCCCGTGGATCTCTTGGGTGCAAACGCTGACTTTGCGGTCGGCTGCGGCTACAAATACCTCAATGGGGGCCCCGGCGCTCCGGCATTTTTATGGGCTAACCCTCGCCACACCGCTCGCACCGACCTGCCCTTTATGCAACCCCTCTCGGGCTGGTGGGGACACGCTGCGCCCTTTGCGTTTACATCCGACTACCAAGCCGCGCCAGGGATTGATCGTTTTTTATGCGGTACCCAACCTATCGTCAGCCTCTCGCTTTTAGAGTGCGGCCTCGACACCTTTAAACAAGCTAAAGCCTTGGGTGGCATGCCCGCTTTGCGAGAAAAATCTTTGGCTTTAACTGATCTATTTATCACACTGGTTGAACAACGCTGCACGGGTTTTGGTTTGGGCTTAGCTACACCGCGCGAACACGCTCAGCGTGGATCACAAGTGTGTTTAACCCGCGAACGCGACGCCAAGGACGGCGGTACGTCCAGCGCATTTGCTATGGTTCAAGCCCTGATTGCACGCGGCGTCATTGGCGACTACCGCGCTGGCGACGGCGCTTTACACAAAGACATATTGCGCTTCGGCCTGACTCCGCTTTATATCGGGTTTGAAGATGTTTGGAACGCCGTTGAACAACTGCGCCAAGTCTTAGAAACAGAAGAGTGGAAGCAGCCACAGTTTATGCAACAACACGCCGTCACCTGAGGTAGCTTATGAGCGAATGCCCTTTCAATGCCAGCCCAGGAGAGGCCATCGTGCGCGATGAAAAAGCCCAACTCGATTTCAGCCAAAGCATGAGCTACGGCGACTACCTGTCGCTTGACTCCATCCTGAACGCCCAACACCCGCGCTCACCTGACCACAATGAGATGCTGTTTATCGTGCAGCACCAAACCAGCGAGTTGTGGATGAAATTGATGCTCCACGAGTTACGCGCTGCCATTGCGCATCTCGCCAAAGATGAACTCAGCCCGGCATTCAAGATGCTCGCCCGGGTCAGCAAGATCATGGAGCAACTGGTGCACGCGTGGGATGTATTAGCCACCATGACGCCGCCCGAGTACAGCGCCATTCGGCCTTACCTGGCCAGTTCCAGCGGTTTTCAAAGCCACCAATACCGTTGCATTGAATTTGCCTTGGGCAACAAAAATGCCGCCATGCTCAAACCCCACGCCCACCGCCCTGATTTATTAGCGCAAGTACAAGCCGCCTTTGTTGCACCCTCTTTGTACGATGAAGCCTTGCGCTTGCTCGCCCGACGCGGCATATCCATTCCTACATCTCACCAAGACCGCGACTGGTCGATGCCGTATGCCGCGAGCACCGAAGTCGAAGCCGCTTGGCTTGAGGTTTACCGTCAACCTGAAAAATACTGGGATCTCTACCAACTTGGGGAAGAGCTGACCGATTTGGAAGACGCATTTCGTCTTTGGCGTTTTCGCCATGTCACGACTGTGGAGCGCGTTATTGGATTCAAACGCGGGACGGGCGGAACAGGCGGTGTGAGCTATTTGCGCAAAATGCTCGATGTCGTGTTATTCCCTGAGATTTGGAGCTTGCGCACCGCGCTTTAAGCTCCCTACACAAGAGTTATTCTGACTTAAACAGCGCCGCAACCCGGCGTTTGGGTTTGATGTTGGCAGAGATGCTGCGTCCACTGGTGCGCGGGGCGGCTTCCCATGATGGCGCAGCAGCAGGCGCTTGCGTTGCTTCATAGGGTTGGTCAAAGAAGGGGTCGCGCGGCGGGTTGGGGGCGCGGGTGTAATCACGCCGGGGGGCGTGTTCGTCTCGCGCAGGGCGGGCAAATTGCCCTTCGTGCGATACATCACGTAAAGCACCAGAGTGGCTCTTTGAACTACGGCGCGAGTCGTCGTGGGCACCTTCGGCGTACATGCGCCGGCCGTCATTGATACGACCTTGGCGATGAATATCGGGGGTGTCTTCGTCAAACTCAACGGCTTCCAATTCAATCTTGGTTTTGATGAGTTTTTCAATGTCTGAGACCAAGCGGGCATCGTTTTTTCCACCCACAAAGGTCACCGCCAAACCGGATGCCCCTGCGCGGCCAGTTCGGCCAATGCGGTGAACGTAATCTTCAGCGTTAAATGGAATGTCAAAGTTAAATACCGCAGGCACGTCTTTGATGTCCAGACCGCGAGCTGCCACGTCGGTACACACCAAAAGATCGACTTCTCCGCTTTTGAAAGCTTCCAACGCTTTAAGCCGCTCATCTTGGCTTTTATCTCCGTGCAAAGCCGCCGTCTTGAGCCCTTCGCGCTCCAAAGAACGCGCTAAACGGGCGCAGCCCAATTTGCTATTGACGAACACAAAGGCTTGCTTCATGCCGCGGCTTTTTAAAATTTGGTGCAAAGCGTGGCGCTTGTCGTCTTCGCCCACGCTGTAAAAGTGTTGTTCTACGGTAGACGCCGTCGCGTTAGAACGCGCAACCTCGATCGTGACTGGGTTTTGCAAATAGCTATTGGCAAGACGTTTGATCTCGGCTGAAAAAGTAGCAGAGAACAAAAGCGTGGTGCGCTGTTTGGGTAAATAACTCAAAATCCGCTGCAAGTCTGGCAAAAAGCCGATGTCGAGCATCCGGTCTGCTTCATCTAAAACAACGTATTCAACCTGGTTCAAAACCGCATTTTTCGCTTCAATGTGGTCAAGCAAGCGCCCTGGTGTTGCGACCAACACTTCGACGCCTTTTTTGAGTTCAATCGTTTGCGGCTTCATGTCTATGCCACCAAACACCACAGCACTGCGCAGTTGGGTGTACTTGGCATAGAGCTTGATTTGTTGGGCCACTTGGTCTGCCAACTCGCGGGTAGGCAAAAGTACCAAAGCCCGAACGGGATGGCGGGCGGGCGATGTAGACGCGTTTTCATGCTTGAGCATGCGCTGGAGCAAGGGCAAGGAGAACGCGGCCGTTTTACCGGTTCCTGTTTGGGCCGCGCCCATGACGTCTTGGCCGGTCAGTACCACAGGGATGGCTTGGGCCTGAATCGGGGTCATGGTTTCGTAGCCCATCTCGGTGACCGCGCGGGCCAAAGGCGCTGCCAATTGCAACTGGGCAAAAGCCATCACCGGCGTGGGTGTGGGCAAAGAATCTGGAGGGGTGGGGAAAAGGGTGTCAGTAGTCAAATCAAGCATGCACAGCAAAATGGGTTGCTATCCATCCGATAGCAGGTTGGCCCCAAACACTAGGGTCCACCCGCATTATCCCTGAACCTAGCCCTTTCAGGTTTTTGGCAGGGTGACGCCCACTTGGCCTTGGTATTTGCCGCCGCGGTCTTTGTAGCTGGTTTCGCACACGTCGTCTTTGTCGCTCTCGAAGAACAACACTTGGGCACAGCCTTCGCCGGCGTAAATCTTGGCTGGCAGCGGGGTGGTGTTCGAAAATTCCAAGGTCACGTAGCCTTCCCACTCGGGCTCAAATGGGGTGACGTTGACAATAATGCCGCAGCGGGCATAGGTACTTTTGCCCAAGCAAATAGTCAGTACGTTGCGGGGAATGCGAAAGTATTCCAGGGTGCGGGCCAAGGCAAAGCTATTGGGCGGGATGATGCAGACATCGTCGTAAAAATCGACAAAGCTTTTTTCGTCAAAGTTTTTGGGGTCAACGACGGTGCTGTGAATGTTCGTAAACACCTTGAACTCTGGGGCGCAACGGATGTCGTAGCCGTAGCTGCTGGTTCCGTAGGAAATGATTTTTTTACCATCGGCTTGGCGAATTTGTCCTGGCTCGAAGGGTTCGATCATGCCGGTGGTCTCGGCCATGCGGCGAATCCATTTGTCGCTTTTGATACTCATGAAAGTGGGGCTCCTGGGGTTGTGTCAGATTGTACGGTTGGGGGATGAGCAATCACGACACGCTCAATCAGCCGGTCATCCCCGAGCACAATCATGGAAAACAGCAACTCGTCCAACGAACCTGCCAAGGCAGTTTTTCTTGCCAGCAAAGGTGTCGCTTTAGGGTTAATCACCACAAAGTCCGCCTCGCAACCTGGCAATAAATTTCCAACAACTCCCTCTAACCCTAACGCCCTAGCCGCACCGGCTGTGTGCTGCCACCACAAATGCTGGGGCGACAAAGACAGGCCCGTTTTAGATTGTCCTTCGCGGCCTACGTAGTAAGCCGCCAGCATGGTGTGAAAAGGGCTGAAACTGGTGCCGCCGCCCACATCACTGGCTAAGCCGTAGCCAAATCCCACGCGGTCTGCGCCGGCGTAGTCAAAGAAACCGCTGCCCAGAAATAAATTACTGGTGGGGCTGATAGCGGCGACTGCTCCGGTTTCGCGCATCAAAGCGCGGTCATCGTCATCAAAGTGAATGCAATGCGCGTAGACCGCACGCTCGCGCATTAATCCAAAATCTGCGTATGTCGCAAGGTAACTCTTGGACTGAGGAAACAATTCCCGCGCCCAAGCGATTTCGTCTTTGTTCTCCGAGACATGGCTTTGAATCCAAGTTTGCGGATACCGCGCCGCGAGCTCGCCCGCCGCTTGTAACTGCTCGTCCGTTGACGTGGGGGCAAAGCGTGGCGTGATGGCATAGCCCAAGCGGTCTTTGCCATGCCAGCGGGTAATCAAAGCTTCAGATTCAATCAGGCTTTGCTCTGCGGCGTTGGTTGTGCGCCCGGGTTGGTTGAGCAAGGCTTGCGGGGCGTGGCGGTCCATCAAACACAAGCCCGTGATCAAGCGGAGATGGCGGGCTTGGGCTTGGGAAAACAAGGCGTTCACCGACGTTGTGTGTGAGGTTGCAAACGCGAGCGCGGTTGTCACCCCATTGCGCAACAACTCATCGAGAAAAAAACCCGCAGCTTCTTCGCTGTAGGCCTGCGATTCAAAACGCTGCTCTTCAGGAAAGGTGTAGTTCTCAAGCCAAGGCAACAAACCGGCTGCCGGAGAACCCATGACGTTGGTTTGAGGGAAATGCACATGCATATCAACAAAGCCAGGAGCTATCAAGCGGCCGGGCAAATGCTCGATGGGCTGGCGGCAATAGCTTGGGGACAAGGAGCGCCAGCTGCCAATGGCTTGAACGACTTGAACCCCTTTGGCATTGGGGCCCACGACCAACAAGCCGTCTTCTTCATAATGCGCCCCGGGCTCAAACCACAACAGACTAGCGCGATAGGCTCTCAGACTCATATATTTGTCAAAGTACAGCCGTCGCCAATCGCGTCGCGCCAAACGCGCACCTGGCTTAAGCCCGGCAACGCAGGCTCCAAGCTGCGCCAAATAAAACTGCAGAGGTTTTCCAAGGTCGCAGGGCCAAGGCCGGGCACCTCATCCAACAAATGGTGATCAAGCTGGGGGCGCAGCTTGTCAATTTGCAAGCGCACCAAGCCCAAATCCACCACCATGCCGTTGTGCGGCTCGGGTTGGCCGCTGACAGTGACTTCGGCGTAATAGGTGTGGCCGTGCACCCGCAGGCTCCCCTCGGTTTCGATTTCCCGGCGCAGCGTATGGGCGGCATCGAAAAAGAATTTTTGGCTAACGCTAAATCGCGCCGCAAGAGGTAAGGCGTTCATCGTATTCCCGTGATTTTGTGGGTTTGCAAACTTAAATTCCAAATCGGGTTTTGAAGGCACAAGGCAATGCAAATCTCCGTATTTTTCGCCCGCAACACGTTGTCTTGCGGTTGCAAATAATGGTTTTCAAATGGCAGGTCTTGCATGGCTTGGGCGTCACTCCAACTCAGGCCGTCTTGGGGCCAAACCAACTTAAGTTCCTGGCCACTGCGCTGAAGCCAAGGGGCACCGGCTTTAGGGCTGACACAAATCCAATCAACCCCTTCAGGCGCAAGCAAGCTGCCGTTGGTTTCAACCGCGATTTTGAAGTGACGGGCATGCAAAGCTGCAACCAAAGCGTCATCGACTTGCAGCAAAGGCTCCCCGCCGGTTAACACCACAAAGCGGTTTCCTAGCTCGCCTTCGGGCCACAGCTTTTCTATTTGAGAAGCCAAGGCAGCGGCGTTGTAATAGCGTGCGCCCAAGCTGCCGTCGGTTCCTACGAAATCGGTATCGCAAAACTGGCACACCGCGCTGGCGCGGTCTTGCTCACGCCCCGACCACAAATTGCAACCCGCAAAGCGGCAAAAGACCGCAGGCTTTCCCGCATTCGCGCCTTCGCCTTGCAAGGTATAAAAAATCTCTTTGACTTGGTAGCTCATGGAACCCACGCAAAAAAGGCAGGTTCACGCGGCAAAAAGGGAGAACATTCGCGGACAGCCCAACAACAAACGAGGGCCATCGCAGCGAGGTTTTTATACATGGTAGTCCTCTACATGGCCCAAAATAGAAACGCTCCAAGCGCGGGCACGCTGTGAAGTGAGATCTATTTTACAACCCGAAGATTGAAATTATTTTGCGGCCACCTGCAACTTTTATCACGCAAAATGAGGGTTTTCACTAGGTGCGGTCCAAATCGACGATCTGATAATGAATTTCAGGCGGTAATTTCACGCTTGTTTTTCCTCATATCGATTGGAGCCCATCTTGACTGATAACAAAACCCCACGCCGTCGTAACCTACTCAAAGGCATTGCAGTTGCTGCTGGTGCAGTATCTGCACCTATGCTCGCCAAAGCACAAACTGGCCCCATTTCCATGCGCTGGCAGAGCACATGGCCTGCCAAAGACATTTTCCATGAGTACGCCCTCGACTACGCGAAAAAAGTCAATGACATGACTGGCGGTGATTTGAAAATTGAAGTGTTGCCTGCGGGTTCTGTGGTTCCGGCTTTCGGATTGCTCGAAGCCGTATCCAAGGGAACATTGGACGGTGGTCACGGAGTTTTGGGTTACCACTACGGTAAGCAAAACGCCTTGGCGTTGTGGAATTCAGGCCCCGCCTTTGGCATGGACGCCAACATGATTCTGTCATGGCACAAGTATGGCGGCGGCGCTGACTTGCTCGCTAAGTTGTACGCCTCCATCGGCGGCAACGTGCAATCGTTCTTGTACGGCCCTATGTCTACACAGCCATTAGGCTGGTTCAAAAAGCCCATCACCAAGTCATCTGACTTCAAAGGCTTGAAATTCCGTACAAACGGTTTGGCCATTGACCTGTTTACCGCCATGGGCGCTGCGGTTAATGCCTTGCCAGGCGGCGAGATCGTGCCAGCGATGGACCGCGGCTTGCTCGACGGCGCTGAGTTCAACAACGCCACCTCCGACCGTATCTTGGGCTTCCCCGATGTGTCTAAAGTGTGTATGTTGCAAAGCTACCACCAAAGCGCTGAGACTTTCGAGATCATGTTCAACAAGACCAAGTA
>SXSX01000059.1 GCA_005793295.1 Burkholderiales bacterium
CTCTGCTCTACCGACTGAGCTACCAGGCCAAGCCGCAAATTATAGCAGTTAGAAATCAGATTCCGCTTCGCTTACCACGCGTTGCATCAACGCCGAGTTGCTTAAGTTTTCGGTACAGGTGCGTGCGTTCAAGGCCGGTTCGCTCGGCTACTTTGGTCATGGAGCCTGCTTCTTTTTGTAAGTGAAACTCAAAGTATGCGCGCTCGAATTCGTCTCTTACGTCCCGAAGTTGCCGGTCTAAATCAAACGTTTGTTTGGGCCCTTTGCCGTCGTCTGCGGACTGAACGTCGGCGCCCGCATGGGATTGATTGGCTCCACCTGCTACTCCCGCGCTAATGGGCGCAGGCATTTCCAATTTCCGGGGTTTGCTGCGTATTAAACCCTGCTCTACTGCTTTAAGCAGTTTTTGCAAGGTGACGGGTTTTTCTAAAAACGCGAGTGCTCCGATTTTGGTGGCCTCTACGGCCGTTTCAATCGTAGCGTGTCCACTCATCATGATGACGGGCATCGTAAGCTGCCCTGTGGTCGCCCACTCTTTAAGCAATGTCACCCCATCGGTATCGGGCATCCAAATATCGAGCAAGACCAAATCAGGGCGCTCACGCAACCGTGCCGCACGGGCTTGGGCTGCGTTTTCAGCAAGCTCCACGTTGTGACCTTCGTCATTGAGAATTTCCCACAGCAGGTCTCTAATGCCATGCTCATCATCCACTACCAAAATGTTTGCCATGATTTATCTAGGGTCCAATAGTGCTTAGGAAGAAAACTCAGGTACTCGCATGGGATACGGTTGCCAATGATAGCGACACTTGTGCGCCGACCACGAGGCCCTCAGCGATACGGTTGCTGATATCGATGCGCGAGGCATGGTCGTCGGCAATTTTTTTCACAACAGCCAAGCCAAGGCCAGTGCCGCGCGCTTTGGTTGTGACATAGGGCTCAAAAGCCCGCTTGAGAATATGCTCAGGGAAACCGGTGCCTTGGTCAAGCACACTCAAGCGAACGCGCTCTGAAGAAGGCACCCATTGGGTTCGTACAACAACTGTCTTGGGGGTGCCGCTGCTTGTTTGCGCTTGCTCGCTGGCATCTTGGGCGTTTTGTAGCAAGTTGTGTAAGACTTGGCGTAGTTGTTGTGCATCTCCGTTGACGAAGGGGATTTGCGTATCTAACTCGGCTGTGATCGGAACGTTTGCAGATTCGTACAACTGCAAAACGTCGCTTACCAACGCATTCAAATCAACGGGCTGAAGCTCAGCGGCGGGCAGCCTTGCGTAGTCTCGGAAATCGTTTACCAAGCGTTTCATGGCATCAACTTGGTCAACAATGGTTTTGACTGACTTGGTCAAAATCACTTGATCAGTGGGTTCGAGTTTGCCCGATAACTTCATCTCTAGGCGCTCTGCTGAGAGTTGAATTGGCGTTAACGGATTTTTGATTTCGTGGGCTAAGCGTCGAGCAACCTCGCCCCATGCTTTAGCACGCTGTGCAGAGACAATATCCGAAATATCATCAAACACCAACAAGCGACTTTGGTCTGGCAAAAAGGCACCGCGTGCGATCAGGGTTAAAGAGCGCTCTGACTGCCCACCCATACCACCTGACATAGCTCCTGAAACAGCGCCTAACTCGAATGGATGCTGCCAGTGGTCTGAGCCCTGGGATTCGAGTCGCTGAGAAAATTCCGAAAACTGTTGTTGTACCCCAAGCCCAAAAGCTTCAAGACCAGAAAGTTCGCTGAGTTTTTTATCTTGCAAATCAAGCGCAGCGACTTCCAAAATACGGGTCGCCCCGGGGTTGGAGGATCGAATCACTCCGTCGGCATGTAAAACTATGACCCCAGAGGTCAGGTTATCCAAAATAGTTTGAAGGTTTGCTCGCGCCGAGTCCACCTGATCCATACTGCGTTGAACAGTAAACCGCGCGTCTGAGAGTTGCTGCGTCATCGCTGCAAAAGCACGGGTCAGTCCACCGAGTTCGTCGTTGCCTTGCATCGCCAGCTTAGGCGTTAAATCGCCCGCTGCGACCTGGCTCACGCCTTCGGTTAAAACCAATAAGGGGCGTGCAATTTGGTTGCCTAGTAAAACAGCCAACAAGACAGCGCCAAAGACGGCTAAAAACAAACTCAAAGTGAGCGTGCCGATATACATGCGCTTTAACCCTGAACGGGCAATGGCTCGCTCTTGGTATTCCCGGTTGGCGCTCTCAACAGCCAAGGCATTCACAACAAAGTTGGATGGCAATGTTTTTTGAACCAATAAAAACCGCTGTTCTACCGCCAGCCCCAAATTGGAGCTAGTGATAGGAACCAAGACTTTGATGCGCGGTTTACTGGTTTTGTTGTTTGACACTTCTTCCAAACCCTCAACCCACGCCAGCGATTTTTCTGCTCGAGCAGTACGAAATTGGCTCGCGCTAGGTTGGTCTGGGCTCAGTTGAAAGCTAGACTGTCCGGCGCTGGCGATTAGCGTTCCGTTAGGTCCCCACAGGGTGGCCTCAGTCGCATCAAGTTGATCTAGAACGCGTTCTAAGGCCAAGGCGGGCGCTAGCGCGTTGATGTCCGATAACTGCATTGTGGCGTTGCGTGTTTTAGCGGCTAAATCATTAGACAAGGTATCCAGCGTGACGCGACCTAAGTTGAGTCCGGCTTCCAAGGCACTCTCCACCTTCACATCAAACCACGTCTCAATAGAACGCGATACAAATTGGTAAGAAACAATGTAGATCAAGACGCCTGGGGCCACTCCGACGAGTGCAAAAATAGTTGCGATTTTGACCAAGAGACGGCTGCCAAAACGCCCTTGCTGTACCCGTAAATACAAGCGCACGCCGACCCACAAAATTCCAGCCAAAAGCAGTGCTGCCACAACGACATTGATCGTAAACAGCTGTGAATAGGTTTGTTCGTACAAGTCGCGGTTATTGGTGGCTTGCGTTAACAAATACAGCAAGACCAAACCAATCAACACCATCGCTGTGGCAGCAATGGCGATCGCGCTTTGCGTCAACCGCGATCTTCTTATTTCTTTGGGGGCAGCTACCGCGTCTGTCATTTATTTCGACTCGGGTAAAACGGAGGTTCGTGCTTGCGCTTGCACGCTCCACTCTGACTGCCCAATCGCACCAATTTGAAACGGCCGTGGCAGTTGGCTTAAGTCCAAACGGAAACGAAACTCAACTTTGTATTTCACATTGAGGTCGGATTCGGTAATGTCACCTACTTTCCACTGCGATAGCTGCTTCACGGAGGCCAATGCCTGGGCTAAGGTTTCATAAGATTGACTCAAGGCCAAGCCTTGGCTGCTATCGGCAGCAGCGCCAGAACTGAGTTTGGTGCTCCAGCGGCGCGTTAAGGGCTGGTAGGCCAAGCGAAATTGGCGCTGTACGCTGCTTGTTTTTCTGTCGTACCAATACCAGCGCTCTTGCAAAAGATCCGCCTCGGCCACAAAAAACATCGGGATGCCTTTAAGCAAAGCGTCTTCTACTGCGCTGGGCAAATCAAAGGCGACTTTGGCAGCAACAAACACTTCATTGACGCTTCGCTCGGCCCGAAGTTGGCTTATTTCGGTCACATTCTGGGAAAAGGCCAAAGGCGTCCATGCCAGGCACGCCAAAAGCCGCAGCCAGAGCACCGCTTTTTTAAGCACTGCGCTTTTCCAAGTGCGCATAGAAGAAACCATCTTGATCATGGGCTCCATTGTCCGGGAGACTATTCGTATTCGCTGGACTTTTTGGGATTAAATGGCCTGGCGAGGGCAACAGAGTCGCATCGCTGTGGCTTGCAAGAAACGTTTGGATCTGCTGCTGGCCTTCGGCCAAGAATAGTGAACATGTGCAGTACACCATTCGCCCGCCATTTTTCAGAAGCGGCCAAAGGGCGGTCAATAATTCATTTTGTAATTGTGCCAGTTGGGCGATGTCGGTTTCACGGCGCAACCAGCGCACGTCGGGGTGGCGGCGCACAATGCCTGAAGCTGTACAAGGCGCATCTAACAAAATACCGTCAAAGAGAACCCCGTCCCACCAGGCTTTCGTTTGCGCCGCATTGGCAACACTGAGACTCGCTTTCAAGCCAAGTCTGCTTAAGTTTTCCGTAATGCGTTGCGCTCTAACCCCATCCATCTCCACTGCCAAGACGCTGTCGTTGGATAACTCCAAAAGGTGCGCTGTCTTGCCTCCTGGGGCCGCGCATGCATCCAAAATTCTTGCTTGCTCTGGTAGGCTTCTCAGCAACAAAGGGGCTGCTACTTGTGCAGCCGCGTCTTGGACGGATACCCATCCTTCGTGAAACCCAGGCAGCTGCCCCACAGAAACCGCCTTGCTTAATTCAATTGCGGAGCCTTCGTTAAAGCGAACGGCAATCTCCGCCGTTTTTAACAGCTCAAGGTAGGCAACTACTGATTTTTTTCGCACGTTGACGCGCAGCGTCATGGGTGGATGCGCGTTGGCCACTTGCAATATTGCTTCCCAATGCTGCGGGTGGTCATGTTGTACGCGCTTGATCCACCACAAAGGATGGTTCCAAAGCGCCTCAAGATCCCGGCTGCTGGCCGCCACTAAAGCCGGGCGTTCACGCAAAAAACGGCGCAGGCAGGCGTTCACAAAATTGGCATGTGCTTTGGTCGCTGGATTGCGCTTCAGTGCCTCAACCGATTGGTTCACCAAAGTGAACGCGTCATAAGGCGCATCGGCTTCGTTCCACACCAAAGCCAATGCAACGCAAAGCAAGGCATCGGTTGCAGGCGCAGGGGGCTTGGCTGCCAAAAGTTTGCGCAAGGCCTGGGCACGGCCTAAATTACGCCACACCTGAAACGCCAAGGCCTGCACACCGGGGCGCAAGGCTTGGGGGACGCTTTCAACAGCGGCAGTTCCCGATTTTCCCGCACGCACACTAGCGACCACGCCAGCAGTCGCTTGCAATAACTGCCACAGCGGCAAGGATTTTTCTTGCACGCTCATTCCAAGTTCACAAAGGCCCGATGGCGTGAAAACCCATGGTCGCTGCAACCCAACGCGCCGGGGGTTGAGCCAAGGCCTCGTTATAGGCCGTTGAGGCATTGTTCATTGCGGTTCGGGCAAATTGCACCGACGCGCTAGCCTCATCCCACAACGAGCGCTGCTCAGGGGGGGCATCATCGACTTCTGGCAACGAAACCCATAGTTGTTGCAGTTGCTCGTATTTGGCCCGGCAATCGCTTAGCGCCTTAGCAGCCGAGGGATTATTTTTTAATCCTTTAAGCGCCAAATCCAATTGATCCGCGGCTTCTGCGAGATCCGCTAAGAGCGGCGCATCTAAGGCAAAGTCTTGGGTCAGACCGATAAAAGACTGGGCTTGCTTGTCAAAAGCAGCAGCGCCTTCTACAGCTGCCGCTCGCAAACGCATCAAGCGGTTGTGTAACCCAACCACCCAAAAAATGGCCAGTGCCAAAGCAATCCAAAGCAGCAATGTAAAACCCATAGCGCAGCCTCCCCGTGTTTTGCTTGATTCAAAAAAATACCCCAAGCCTTCGCTGAGAGGGCCTGGGGTAGGACGCTTGGACCTTCGCTGGATTACTCGGCGGAGGTGCCTTCCTCAGACTCAACTTCCGAACTACCAGTTTCACCGGCGAGTTCAGCGGCTTCAGCATCTGCAATGGCACGGCGCTCGGAATCGTCCATTTGCTCGCGCACTTTGCGGGCTTCATGGTAAGCCATACCGGTTCCCGCAGGAATCAATCGACCCACAATGACGGTCTCTTTCAAACCACGCAACTCGTCGCGCTTGCC
>SXSX01000060.1 GCA_005793295.1 Burkholderiales bacterium
AATGTAGATATCAACCCGTTTGCCGCAGGGGTTTTAACCCTGGGCTTTATTTACGGGGCCTACATGACAGAAACCTTTCGCGGGGCCATGTTGGCGATTCCCAAAGGCCAGGCCGAAGCGGCTTGGGCGTTTGGCATGGGCAAGACGCAAACCTTTTTACGTATTACGGCACCCCAAATGGTGCGCTACGCCTTACCCGGATTTACCAACAACTGGCTGGTCTTGATCAAGTCCACCGCGCTGGTCAGCCTGATCGGACTCAAAGAGATGACGTACATCTCCAAACAAGCCAGCGCAGCCACGCGCTCACCGTTTGAATTCTTTTTATTCACTGCCGCGTTATTTCTGATTTTCACCAGCGTGTCTCTTTACGGCTTGCGAAAAATCAACGAGCGCTTTAGCCTTGGCGCTGCGCGAGGAACCATCTGATGCAGTGGGACGTTATTTTTCTAGAGAAAAACCTGGCGCTTTATGGCGAAGGCATTCTCACCACCCTCGGATTGCTTTTTTCCAGTCTTGCCATCGGCGCCGTGTTGGCGCTTATTTTTGCGCTGGCGTTGACCAGCCGTTCTGTGTTGTTACGTGCGGTCGTTGGCAGTTACACCTATGTCATTCGGGGCACGCCCTTGCTGATTCAGGTGTATCTGATTTATTACGGACTCGGTCAGCTCGAATGGATTCAAGAACGCTGGAACGATGTCTGGCCTTGGACGCACTTTAAAGAGCCTTTTTTCTGTGCCCTTTTGGCGTTTAGCCTGAACACCGCAGGCTACACCGCAGAAATGTTGGCTGGTGCCATTCGGGAAACCAGCGCCGGTGAGTTGGAGGCCGCGCAGGCCTATGGCATGAATCGGTTCACGACCATGTGGCGGGTTATTTTGCCCAGCGCCATGCGCCGAACACTGCCCGCCTACAGCAACGAAGTCGTGATGATGCTGCAAAGCACCAGTTTGGCCAGTGCCGTACCCAGCATGCTCGACGTGACGGCGGCAGCAAGCCGCGTGTACTCCGACTATTATTTGCCGTTTGAAGCCTATCTCTT
Source organism: Burkholderiales bacterium (assembly GCA_005793295.1). Taxonomy (GTDB): domain Bacteria; phylum Pseudomonadota; class Gammaproteobacteria; order Burkholderiales; family Burkholderiaceae_C; genus Allorhodoferax. Next base: position 1,043 of record SXSX01000060.1, read on the forward strand.
CGCTGCGGGAATTTATTTACTCATGACCTTTGCATTGATTGGTGTTTTCAAACTCGCTGAACGCCATTTCTTGGCGTATCTCGCACCACGAAAAAACTAAAGACCTTCGCATGCAACGCATCAACCACGCCCTCCTCTGCCAAAGTTTGGGAAGCCGCAAAAGCCTGACGAGTTTTCATTTTGGAACGCCCGGTAGCGGCCCCAAAGTCACGATCCAAGCCAGCCTGCACGCCGAAGAACTACCGGGAATGCTCGCGGCCTACCACCTGCGCCCACTCTTAGAGGCGGCGGACGCGGCAGGGTTCATCCAAGGCGAAGTGGTGCTGGTGCCCGTTGCCAATCCCATCGGTCTGTCGCAGCGCCTTGACCACAAACCCATGGGACGTTTTGAGCTAGATACCTCAGAAAACTTTAACCGGCATTACCCCGATTTCGCAAAAGAAATTGCGGCGCAAGTGATCCCTGCATTGGGAGCCGATGCTAAGCACAATGTGCATTTGGTACGCGCTGCCATGGGCGACCATTTGAAACAATGGAATCCGCAAACTGAACTTCAAAGCCTGCGACACACGCTGCTGAGTTTGGCTTTTGATGCCGATTATTTTTTAGACTTGCATTGCGACTGCGAAGGAGTTTTGCATTTTTACTGTGAAGAGCCCTGCTGGGAAAAGCTTGAGCCGCTTTCGCGCTTTCTAGAAAGCCAGGCCAGTTTGCTGGCTAAAAATTCGGGCAGCGGACCCATTGACGAATGCCTCTCCGGGGTATGGTGGCGCTTGGCAGAGACGCTCAAAGCGCAAAACAATCCTGCGCCGCTTCCCCAAGGCTGCTGCAGTACGACGATTGAACTTCGCGGCGAATTGGATGTCACCCACGCCAACGCAAGCACCGACGCACAAGCGATCGTCTACTTTCTCCAATACATCGGCGTGTTGTTAAGCGAGCAACAGCCCGTCGTGCCTGCGCCCCTTTGCCAGCCCACACCTCTGGCTGGCTCAGAAACATTGCGCTCTGGGGTACCGGGTGTCATCGTCTTTGCTTCGCAACCCGGCCAAACGCTAAAAGCTGGCGACCTTGTGGCCGAAGTCATTGATCCCGTTGAGAACACGGTGCACCGGGTTTGCACCTCCGTGAATGGTGTGTTCTATGCCCGCATTCGCGACCGTTACACCACTGCAGGTGGGGAGATTGGAAAAGTGGCCAGTGCCACAGCGTTTAGAAGCGGCGAATTGTTGGGCGCTTAAAAAGTCTTTCTCTCTTTCTCTTTACTACTTCCCCATTTGCCATAAGCCATGAACTCTAAAACACTCAAACTCCAGGTTGAGAATATTCACAAACGCTTTGGCAGCAATGAAGTTCTGAAGGGGGTCTCGTTGTCGGCCTATGCGGGTGATGTGATCAGCATCATTGGCAGCTCTGGCTCGGGGAAAAGCACGTTCTTACGGTGCATCAATCTACTTGAAAAGCCCCACCAAGGGCGAATCACTTTGGGTGGTGAAACTTTGGATTTGGTGCCCGATAAAAATGGAGAACTCAACGCCAAAGACCCCCAGCAACTGCAGCGCCTGCGCACCAAATTGGCCATGGTGTTTCAGCATTTCAATC
>SXSX01000061.1 GCA_005793295.1 Burkholderiales bacterium
AGTTGGAAAGAAGCCTGGGAGATGTATGCCGAAAGCAATGGCGGCGCATTGTTCAAAGATCTGGCGCGCTACGGTGTCCGTGAACCCAAAGGCTGGAAAGACGCTTGCGAAGGTAAGGATCACATCAGCCATCAAGCATGGGCTACTTTTTATCAATATGGACATGCTGCGGCCTTTCACACTTGGCTGCCCGAGCAGTCCGAGATGAAATGGTTGTCGGAGAAGTATCCCGATACCTTTGACCGGTATTACAAAGGCCGCTTTGACCATTGGGCTGAAGTGCAAAAAACCGATGGCCGCTGGTTCAATCAAACCCTGCCTATGCTTTGCCAGGTGTGCCAGGTCCCCATGATGTTTACCGAGCCTGGGGATCCCACGCAAATTGACTTTCATGAAACCACGTACCACGGCATGAAGCACCACTTTTGCAGCGTGCACTGCAAAGAAATTTTTGAAAACGAACCAAAAAAATATGTCCAAGCGTGGGTGCCAGTGCACCAAATCTACCAAGGTTCTTGCTATCCAGAGGATATAAACCCAGCGTCACCTGGCGACAGCCCGGTGCGTGAGGTTTTGCGCTTTTACGGTGTAAATCCTGGCGAAGACAATGGCGACTTCAGTACCAGTCCAGATCGCAGTAACTTTGCCAAATGGCGCGGCGACAAACCCAAACCTGGGGTTGCTACATGAGCGCATTGGTCACTGATGTGATGCTTCGCTCACTGGGGCCATATCCCCTGCACGAGGCCGACACTGAGGATCGTTTTTATGGTAACCGGCTGATTTACACCAGCTGGGAAAACCATTTGATGTATGCAGCCCCTTTTTGTCTTCCATTGCCACCGACGCTGCCTTTTGGCGCGTTGGTTCGTGTGGTGTTTCCCGAGATTTATGGAGAACACCCAGAGTTCGAGCAAATTGACTGGGAGCGCACGCAGTGGTTTAACTCCAAGCTGCGCTTTCGCCCAGACTTTGGTAAATCGCTGGAGCAGCACGGACTGACGCACAAGTCCCTGATCCGTTTTCGTACACCGGCGCTTGAAGGCATTAAACGCAGCACCCGCCCTGGACGTCAGGCTTTTTAAGGCACGCATGAGTTACCAATTGACGATCGAACCCCTAGGTGCCACCATTGAAGTGGAAGAGGGACAGACTCTACTCGACGCCGCCCTGCGTCAGGGTATATATATCCCCCATGCCTGTGGCCACGGCCTTTGCGGCACCTGCAAGGTGGAGGTGAGCAATGGCGAGGTAGACCATGGCCACGCCAATCCCTTTGCCCTAATGGAATTTGAGCGTGACCAAGGCAAGACATTGGCCTGTTGCGCTACCTTGCAAAGCGACGCCACCATTGAGGCCGATATCGACGAAGAGCCCGATGCGGAAATTATTCCAGTGCGAGACTTTGAGACCACAGTCTCGCGCATCGAGCAACTCACGCCCACCATCAAGGCCATCTTTTTAAAGCTAGCCTCGCCCATCCACTTCCAAGCGGGTCAGTATTTTCAATTGGTGATCCCGGGTGTAGCGGGCGGACGCGCTTTTTCGATCGCCAATTCCCCAGAGCAAGTGGCCGTCAGTGGCGAGATAGAGCTCAATGTCCGTATCGTAAAAGAAGGTGTGGGGACCACGTGGTTGCACCAAAATTTGGCGGTGGGGTCCCCACTGCGCATAGCAGGCCCTTACGGGCGCTTTTTTGTACGCAAGTCGGTCAAGCAACCTAGAGTCTTTATGGCTGGAGGTTCCGGTTTGTCTAGCCCGCGTTCCATGATTTTGGATCTTCTTGCCAGCGGTAGCAGCGAGCCCATTACGCTGGTCTATGGACAACGTAGCCGCGACGAGTTGTACTACGACGCCGAGTTTCGCGCACTGGCTGCGCAGCACTCGCATTTCACTTATCTACCCGCCCTGTCTGATGAGCCAGAGGGCAGTGATTGGACAGGCGCGCGCGGCTTTGCGCACGATGCAGCCAAAGCACATTTCAACAATAATTTTTCTGGCCACACCGCTTATCTGTGCGGACCGCCAGTCATGGTGGAGGCCTGCATCAGTACCTTGATGCAGGGGCGCTTGTACGAACGTGACATTTTTACCGAAAAATTTCTCTCGGCTGCCGACGCCAACCAACAGCGCAGCCCGCTGTTCAAGCGTGTATAGACCCAACCGCCATGGCCGATAAATCCATCACCAGGCATACGGTGCACGTTGTGCAAACCGAAGAGTCCTATGCCTGCTGTGAAAACCAGAGCCTGCTGCAGGGAATGCTCAAGCTTGGGCGCAAATGCATACCGGTGGGCTGCGTCAATGGCGGCTGTGGCGTATGCAAGGTGCGTGTGGTCAAAGGACAAGTCAATAAGCTCGGGCCGGTCAGTCGGGCCCACGTGAGCGCGCAAGAGGATGCGCAGGGATACACCTTGGCATGCCGGGTGGCGCCCACCGATGAGGTGTGGCTCGAAGTGGCATGCAAGCTAGAAAAGCTTTTTTCCAAAGGGTTCGCTGCACCAAAGAGCGAAATTTTCAACAAGTAAGGAGACAACCATGAGCATTATGAGAATTGGCCACGTCGACATCAATGTGATGGACATGGCAGCCGCAGTAAAACACTACGAAAACGTGCTGGGCTTAAAGTCCACCATGCAGGATAAGACCGGTAAGGTTTATATGAAATGTTGGGACGAATGGGATAAGTTTTCTCTGGTTCTGACACCTTCAGACCGTGCTGGCGTCAACCATGTGGCATACAAAGTTGAGAAAGACAGTGAACTCGAACAATTAAAAATCGCCATTGAAGCGGCCGGTACCGCCACCAAGATGGTTGCGGAAGGAACCATGCCCTCAACTGGGCGAATGCTGGTATTTAACCTGCCCAGTGGCCACGAGATGCGCCTGTTTGCCATGAAGGAATGCGTCGGTACAGACGTGGGGTCTCTCAATCCCGATCCTTGGCCTGATGGCGTTAAAGGTGCGGCTGCGCATTGGCTCGACCACGTGTTGCTGATGTGTGAGTTCAATCCCGGAGAAGGCATCAACAAGGTGGCAGAAAACACAAGCTTCTTCATTGATGTGCTTAACTTTTTCCAAACCGAGCAACTGACCGTGGGTCCTGAAGGCGCGTTTCAATTGGCGTCATTCTTATCGTGTTCGAGCAAGCCGCACGACATCGCTTTTGTGGGCGGCCCCACTCCCGGCTTACATCACATTTCCTACTTCCTTGATTCATGGCACGACGTGCTCAAGGCGGGCGATGTGATGGCCAAGAACAAGGTGCGCATTGACGTTGCGCCTACACGTCACGGCATAACACGTGGTGAGACGATTTACTTCTTTGATCCCAGTGGCAACCGCAACGAGACATTTGCGGGCTTGGGTTACCAAGCACAGCGCGACCGCCCGATAACCACTTGGACGGAGGATGAGGCAGGCAGAGCAATTTTCTACCACACCGGTGTGTTACCTCCCTCTTTTACCGACGTCTACACCTGAAATCCAGAACGACGCAATGCAAACATTTCCACTGAGTGTTCCTCAGCCTGTCATCAGCGCAGCAGCAGCGCACGACTGTGTGGGTGCCGCTGTCAAAACAGCACAGTCCATGGGGCTGTGTGTGAATGTAGCGGTGCTTGATGGCAGTGGCGTGCTGGCCGCGTTCTTACGAATGCCAGGCGCGCCGCTGCACTCGGTGGAAATTGCCATTGACAAAGCCTATACCGCTGTCAGCTTTGGCCTTGCTACCAGCCGGTGGCACGCAGCACTTGAAGGTCATTCGGCTGCGGTGCGCGAAGGCATTGTGCGAAGACCCCGCTTTGTGGCTTTTGGTGGGGGTCTGGCCATTGTGGATCAGGGTCAACGCATTGGAGCCATTGGTGTGTCGGGCGCGACTGAAAGCCAGGATGAAGCGATTGCGCAGGCTGGGCTTCACGCACTTGGACTGGATTGATTTTGATATGAAAAAACTACGATGAAACATTTTTTGAACTACATCAACGGCGAGTTTGTTGCGACTGGCAAAACATTTGAGAATCATGCCCCTGCTGATAACAAAGTTTTAGGTCTGGTGCACGAGGCTGGGCAAGCCGAGGTGGACGCTGCAGTGCGTGCCGCACGCGCCGCTCTGCATGGCGATTGGGGCCGAATGACTGTGGTTAAACGCACGGAATTACTCCACGCTGTTGCCGATGAAATTATCCGTCGCTCGGACGAGTTTTTAGAAGCAGAGATTGCCGACACTGGCAAGCCACGCAGTTTGGCTTCACACATCGACATTCCCCGTGGCGCAGCCAACTTCAAGGTGTTTGCTGACATTGTTAAAAACGTGCCAACCGAAAGCTTTGAGATGGCCACACCCGACGGTGGGCAGGCCATTAACTACGCTACCCGCTCGCCAGTCGGCGTGGTGGGCGTAGTGTGCCCTTGGAACCTTCCTCTCTTGCTCATGACGTGGAAAGTCGGCCCAGCGCTGGCCTGCGGAAACACGGTGGTGGTCAAGCCCTCAGAGGAGACTCCTGCCACGGCTACGCTTTTGGGTGAGGTGATGAGCGCGGTGGGAATCCCTCCCGGTGTTTATAACGTAGTACACGGTTTCGGGCCCCAATCAGCGGGTGAATACCTTACCCGTCACCCCGGCGTCAACGCCATTACCTTCACCGGTGAGACACGTACCGGTGAAGCCATCATGGCCGCTGCCGCCAAGGGCGTGCGCCCGGTTTCGTTTGAACTCGGCGGCAAAAATGCAGGCATCGTTTTTGCTGACGCTGACTTTGACAAAGCCATTGCAGGCATTACCCGCAGCGTGTTCGAAAACTGTGGCCAGGTTTGCTTGGGAACAGAACGGGTCTATGTTCAGCGACCGATTTTCGAAAAATTCGTTGCAGCCCTCAAAGCAAAAGCAGAAGCGCTAAAGATTGGCCCGCCCAATGAGCCTGGTGTCAACTTAGGGCCACTGATATCTGCCGAACACAAACAAAAAGTTTTGTCTTATTACCAAAAAGCCCTGGCCGAAGGTGCGACCCTAGTCACTGGCGGCAGCGTTCCCGACATGCCCGCTGAGTTAGCACATGGCCATTGGGTGCAACCTACCATCTGGACAGGCCTGCCTGAAAGCGCGGCCGTGGTGCGCGAAGAGGTGTTTGGGCCATGTTGCCATATCGCTCCCTTTGACACAGAGGAAGAAGTAATTGCTCTAGCCAATGCCACTGAATATGGTTTGGCTACCACCATTTGGACAGAGAACCTGGGCTGCGCTCATCGTGTTGCCAAACGAGTGGAGGTGGGAATTTGCTGGGTCAATAGCTGGTTCTTACGCGATCTGCGCACCGCTTTTGGCGGAGCTAAGGCATCGGGTATTGGACGCGAGGGGGGTGTGCATTCGCTTGAGTTTTACACCGAACTGCGCAACGTCTGCATCAAACTCTAAAGGCAGACCATGACCCAAGCCAGCAACCCCGAAATCGGCCAACGCGTTCGTACCGGCACCTTCTTTAGCAATGTGCACGACCAGGGCAGCGGCCCACCCGTGATGCTCTTGCATGGCTCCGGCGCAGGCGTGAGCGCCTGGGCCAACTGGCGATTATTGCTTCCGGTGCTCTCGAAAGGTCGGCGTGTGTTGGCGCCCGACTTGTTTGGATTTGGCTATTCCGACCGGCCTAACGACGCGGGTAACAACGCCCACTATCGTATGGAAGCTTGGGTACAGCAGGCAGTGGATGTTCTCGATGCCCTTGAAATATCCCAAGCCGACGTGGTGGGAAACTCCTTTGGCGGCGCGCTTGCGCTGGCATTGGCCATTGCACACCCCATGCGGGTTCGCCGACTGGTATTAATGGGCAGCGTGGGCGTGCCTTTTGAAATCACGCCTGGTTTGGAGGCCGCATGGGGCTACACGCCATCGCTAGACCATATGCGCCAACTGCTTGATATATTTGCTTTCGACCGCAGCCGCGTGACAGACGAACTGGCGAAGCTGCGTTACCAAGCCAGCATCCAGCCAGGTTTTCAGGAGTCGTTTAGCGCCATGTTTCCAGCGCCACGCCAGCGCTGGATCGATGCTATGGCTAGCCTGGAAAAAGACATTCGTGCCTTACCGCACCACACGCTGGTGGTTCACGGGCGCGAGGATGCGGTCATTCCCTTGGCTACCTCGCTGGCCTTGGCGCAGCAAATTTCGCGCTCGCAGTTGCACGTGTTTGGCCAGTGCGGGCACTGGACCCAGATTGAGCACGCCGCCCGCTTTGCCCAGTTGCTGGAAAACTTTTTCGCTGAGGCCGATGCCATCGCTTCCGCCTGACACACAGCTTTCTATACCGATTCATTTACTACACGCAGGACCTCCAACCCCATGCAAACCTCCCTGATCGAAACCCTGGGCGACGAGCTCTACCACGCCATGTCCACCCAAACCGTGGTTGATCCACTCACCACCCGCTACCCCGATATCACCATCGAAAACGCGTACCACATTCAGCAGCGCATGCTCTCTCGCCGCCTTAAGGCGGGTGAACGCATTGTGGGGAAAAAAATTGGCGTTACCTCGGCTGCGGTGATGAACATGCTGGGTGTTTACCAACCTGACTTTGGTTATCTGCTCGACGGCATGATTTACAACGAAGGCCAGTCGATCGATACCCGCACCTTGATCCAACCCAAGGCCGAAGGCGAGATCGCCTTTATTCTGAAGAAAGACCTGATGGGCCCTGGCATCAGCAACGCTGATGTCTTGGCTGCTACAGAGTGTGTGATGCCCTGCTTTGAAATTGTGGACTCACGCATTCGCGATTGGAAGATCAAGATCCAAGACACCGTGGCCGATAACGCCTCGTGTGGCGTATTTGTGCTTGGCGACTGTGCGGTGGATCCGCGGCGGGTGGACTTATCCACCTGCGGCATGGTGCTTGAAAAAAACGGCGACATCGTTGGCACTGGAGCTGGAGCGGCGGCACTGGGCTCACCGGTGAACGCGGTGGCTTGGTTGGCCAACACTTTAGGGCGACTGGGTATTGGACTAAAGGCTGGTGAAGTCATTCTTTCCGGTGCGCTCGCAGCCATGCACCCCGCCAAAGCCGGCGACAACTTCCGCGTCTCTATCGGCGGCCTAGGTAGCTGCTCGGTGCGCTTTGTTTGAACGTGGCGATGTTTTAGAGCTAGTTGTCGTCTAAAAAGACAAGGTAAAAAAAATCAATGAATCTTCAACTTGAAAGCAAGCGCGCACTTGTGACAGGCTCCAGCGCAGGCATAGGCTGGGCCATTGCATGTGAACTCGCATCCGAAGGCTCACACGTCACGCTCAATGGACGCGATCCAGCGCGACTTGATGCCGCCTTGGAGCGATTACGCGCACAAGTACCAGGCGCCATAGTGCATGGAGTCGCGGTAGATTTGGCTTCAGCTGAAGGTTGCAAGACGCTGCTCGCTGCTGCAGGCGAGCAAGATATTTTGGTGAACAACTTAGGCATCTTCGAGCCTAAAGACTTTGCGCAGATCACCGACGCCGACTGGCTGCGTTTTTTTGAAGTCAATGTGCTCAGCGGAGTGCGTATGGCTCGCCACCACCTAGCGCGTATGCAAGAGCGCGGTTGGGGTCGTGTGGTTTTTATTTCTAGCGAGTCAGGTATTTGTCCGCCGGGGGACATGGTGCATTACGGCATGAGTAAGTCGGCGCAGTTGTCAGTGTCACGCGGTCTAGCAGAAACCTGCGCCGGCACCGGCGTGACGGTGAATTCGGTATTGCCGGGCCCCACCCGCACCGAGGGCGCGGTTGATTTCTTCACCACCCTAGCGCGCAATGCCGGCCAGACCTTGGAAGAAGCGGAAGAAGATTTTTTTAAATATGCCCGCCCTACCTCTCTGCTGCAGCGATTTATCGAGCCGGGCGAAGTGGCGGCCATGGTCGCCTACGTCTGCAGCCCCCGCGCTGCTGCCACCAATGGCGCTGCGCTGCGCGTTGAGGGCGGTGTGGTGCGTTCCCTTATTTAGATTTTTATTTACGGAGTTTTCATGAAAAAAATTAAATGTGCCTTGATCGGACCTGGAAATATTGGCACTGATCTACTCGCCAAGTTGCAGCGTAGCCCGGTGCTCGAGCCGGTATGGATGGTGGGATTTGACCCCGAGTCCGACGGCCTCAAACGCGCCCGCGAAATGGGCATTAAAACCACGGCTTACGGCGTGGACGGTTTACTGCCCCATGTTTTGGCTGACGGCGTGCAAATCGCCTTTGACGCCACCAGCGCCTACGTGCATGCCGAGAATTCTCGCAAGCTCAACGCTCTGG
>SXSX01000062.1 GCA_005793295.1 Burkholderiales bacterium
ATATTGCGCTGGGTTACCGGATGGGCCCACATTTCTCGGTTCATGGCAGGTGCCACCAACAAAGGAACCGTCTCCAGGGGCCGTGCCAAACACATCAAACTCAGCAAATCATCCGCACGGCCGTGCAACAGCTTGGCTACAAAATCAGCGCTGCAAGGCGCAATCACAATCGCATCGGCTTCGCGACTGAGGTTGATGTGCGCCATACTGTTGGGTTCACGCGCATCCCACTGTGATGCATACACCGGTCGGTTGCTCAAGGCTTGCATGGTGACAGGCGTAATGAACTGCGTTGCAGCCTCTGTCATCACAACTTGGACCGTGGCGCCTTCTTTAATCAGCGCTCGACAGAACTCCGCTGCTTTGTAACAAGCAATGCCTCCCGTAAGTCCCAAAACAATGTGTTTACCGACTAAATCCATCCATCACCACCCAGATAAAAACGGCACATTCGCTCGACATAAGCGAAAAGCGCAATGTAGCAGACCCCTATAATCTCTTTTTCCAGCTTCCCGAACTCCAAGGTTCGCAATCTGACATGACCAAATTTGTCTTCGTCACCGGCGGTGTAGTGTCTTCCCTGGGCAAGGGAATCGCCTCCGCCTCTCTCGCCGCGATTCTGGAATCTCGGGGTCTCACTGTCACCCTGATCAAACTTGACCCGTATCTCAACGTCGATCCGGGAACTATGTCTCCCCTACAACACGGCGAGGTTTTTGTCACCGACGACGGGGCAGAAACCGATCTTGACCTAGGCCACTACGAGCGCTTTGTGGAAACCCGCATGCGCAAGACGAACAACTTTACCACTGGCCAAATTTATAAAAGCGTGCTCGACAAAGAGCGCCGGGGCGACTATTTGGGCAAAACTGTGCAGGTAATTCCTCACGTTACCAATGAAATCCAAGAATTTGTCAAACGCGGCGCACGCTTTGGCGAACCTGATGCAGTCGATGTGGCCATTGTTGAAATTGGCGGCACAGTAGGAGACATTGAATCGCTGCCGTTTTTAGAAGCGGTTCGCCAAATGAGCCTGCAGTTAGGCCCCAACAATACCGCCTTTGTGCATTTAAGTTATGTCCCTTGGATTGCCGCCGCAGGCGAACTCAAAACCAAACCCACCCAACACACCGCCAAGTTGCTGCGTGAAATTGGTATCCAAGCCGACGCACTGGTGTGCCGTGCTGACCGACCTATTCCCGACGAGGAGCGTCAAAAAATATCCTTGTTCTCCAACGTGGCCGAATGGGGTGTGATCTCTATGTGGGACGTGGACACCATTTACAAAGTTCCGCGTATGCTCCACGAACAAGGCTTAGATGGCCTGATTTGTGACAAATTGCGCTTGAATACGCCGCCTGCCAATCTTAAGCGTTGGGATGATTTGGTGTACGAGACCGAACACCCGCAAGGCGAAGTCACGATTGCCATGGTTGGCAAGTACGTGGACCTCTCCGACAGCTACAAATCAGTCAACGAAGCCCTGCGCCACGCAGGAATGAAAAACCATGTCCGCGTCAAAATCGAACACGTGGACTCTGAAACGATTGACAGCATCAGCGTCAACCAACTCGCCAAGTACGACGCTATTTTGGTTCCTGGCGGCTTTGGCAAGCGCGGTATTGAAGGCAAGATCAGCACCGCCCGTTTTGCCCGCGAAAGCAAAGTGCCTTATTTGGGAATTTGCTTGGGAATGCAAGTAGCTACCATCGAATTCGCTCGCCATGTGGCCGGACTCAAAGACGCTAACAGCACCGAGTTCGAGCCCGACAACCCCAACCCCGTCATCGCCCTCATTACCGAGTGGAAAGATGCCGACGGATCCATCAAGACGCGCGATGCCAACTCCGACCTCGGTGGCACCATGCGCTTAGGCGCCCAAAGTTCTGACGTTGCCAAAGGCACGCTGGCACACCGCATTTACGGGGATGTGGTCACCGAACGCCACCGCCACCGGTATGAGGCCAATGTGCTCTACCTTGACCAATTGCGAAGTGCCGGCTTGGTCATTTCTGCTTTAACGCAGCGCGAACAACTCACCGAAATGGTAGAACTACCGCAAAACGTTCATCCTTGGTTTGTGGGCGTTCAGTTCCATCCCGAATTCAAATCCACACCGTGGGATGGTCACCCCCTCTTCAACGCCTTCATTAAAGCCGCACTAGACCACCAGCAAAGCGGCAAAAATTTGAAGGTGGTGGCATGAAGCTGTGTGGGTTTGATATTGGGCTATCGCACCGATTTTTTTTAATCGCTGGCCCTTGTGTAATTGAGTCTGAGCAACTGCAAATGGATACCGCAGGAACGCTCAAAGAAATCACGAACAGTCTCGGAATTCCGTTTATTTTCAAGAGCAGCTTTGACAAAGCTAATCGCTCCAGCGGCTCCACTTTTCGGGGCCCGGGTATCGACAAGGGTCTTGAAATTTTGGCAAAAGTTAAACGCGAATTGCACGTTCCCGTCCTCACCGACATTCACAGCGAAGACCAAATTGCGCAAGTCTGCAGCGTGGTGGATGTGTTGCAAACCCCAGCCTTTTTGTGCCGTCAAACTGACTTTATTCGGGCCGTAGCCCAATCGGGCAAGCCGGTGAATATCAAAAAGGGGCAATTCTTAGCCCCAGGTGATATGAAAAACGTCATCGACAAAGCCCGCGCGGCAGCGCGTGACGCGGGCTTGCCTGAGGACAACTTCATGGCCTGCGAACGCGGTGCGAGTTTTGGTTATAACAACTTAGTTAGCGACATGCGAAGCCTCGCCATCATGCGCCAAACGGGCGCTCCGGTGGTATTTGACGCGACCCACTCGGTTCAACTTCCGGGTGGCCAAGGAACAAGCAGCGGCGGGCAGCGCGAGATGGTACCGGTCTTGGCGCGGGCGGCGGTTGCAGTGGGCGTTTCCGGCTTATTCATGGAAACCCACCCCGATCCATCAAAGGCATTGAGCGATGGTCCTAACGCAGTCCCCCTCAAACACATGCGGGCTTTACTTGAGACCTTGGTGGCTTTGGATTCCGTCACCAAAAAAACACCGTTCCTGGAAAATAATTTTCAGTGAATGCACGGATGATGCAACACAACATTTTTGAATTCAAACTTTGGAAAGATAAGCAATGAGTGCAATCGTAGATATCGTCGGCCGTGAAATTTTAGATAGCCGAGGCAACCCCACCGTGGAATGCGACGTGTTGCTTGAGTCCGGCGTCATGGGCCGCGCAGCGGTTCCCTCTGGTGCATCCACAGGAAGCCGAGAAGCCATCGAACTGCGTGACGGTGACAAGAGCCGGTATCTAGGCAAAGGCGTTTTAAAAGCCATCGAGCACATCAACACCGAAATTGCAGAATCGGTGATGGGCTTGGATGCTTCGGAGCAAGCCTTTTTAGACAAAACTTTGATCGACTTAGACGGCACCGACAACAAAAGCCGTTTAGGTGCAAATGCGATGCTGGCAGTTTCTATGGCGGTGGCCCGCGCTGCGGCGGAAGAGTCTGGCATGCCTTTGTACCGTTACTTTGGTGGCATGGGCGCGGTTCAAATGCCTGTTCCCATGATGAATGTGATTAACGGTGGTGAGCACGCCAACAACAACCTTGATCTGCAAGAGTTCATGATCATCCCTTTAGGCGCACCGAGTTTTCGCGAAGCCCTGCGCTATGGCGCAGAAGTTTTTCACGCGCTCAAGAAAATTTTGCACGACAAGGGGACCAGTACTGCGGTCGGCGATGAGGGTGGTTTTGCTCCCAACGTGGCGAATCACGAAGCTGCGATCCAGATGATTTTGGAAGCTATTGACAAGGCTGGATTTGTAGCGGGTGAGCAAATTGCATTGGGGCTGGACTGCGCAGCCTCTGAGTTTTACAAAGACGGTAAATACGAACTCTCGGGTGAAGGCCTGAGCCTCAGCGCCCAAGAGTGGACTGACATGCTGGCGACTTGGGTAGACAAATACCCCATCATTAGCATTGAAGACGGCATGGCCGAAGGCGATTGGGATGGCTGGAAGTTGCTCACCGATCGTTTGGGTAAAAAAGTCCAAATCGTCGGCGATGACTTGTTTGTCACCAACACCAAAATTTTGAAAGAAGGAATAGACAAGGGCATCGCCAACTCGATTTTGATCAAAATCAACCAAATCGGGACCTTGAGCGAAACCTTTGCGGCTATTGAAATGGCCAAACGTGCGGGATACACCGCCGTCATCAGCCACCGCTCTGGTGAAACGGAAGATTCGACCATTTCAGACATAGCAGTCGGAACCAACGCGGGCCAAATCAAGACGGGCTCCTTAAGCCGCTCTGACCGCATGGCCAAGTACAACCAACTGTTGCGTATCGAAGAAGATTTGGGCGAAATAGCCGTATACCCAGGACGTGCAGCGTTCTACAACCTGCGCTAAGATTTGACTATGGGTCGCCGTCACGTTCCTGCCTTTCTCTTGGTCTTGCTACTAGTGTTGCAAGCCCAACTCTGGTTTGGGCGTGGCAGTATTCCCAATGTGGCCCAACTGACCCAAGAGCTAGCGCAGCAAAAGCAAAGCAATGCCCTAGCGGTCTTAGCCAATGAGCGCTTGGATGCGGAGATCCGTGATTTGCGTGAGGGGCTCGAAACAGTGGAAGAAAAAGCCCGCATGGAACTGGGTATGGTCAAGCCCAACGAGATTTTTGTTCAGCTCACTAAGTAAGCGCAAGCTGGCTTAGGGACTGCGCCGCTCCCTCACCATGAAGATCGCCATCCTGGGCGCTGAATGCAGCGGCAAAACGACTTTGGCAAAGCGGCTGGATTCTGAACTCACACGCCAAGGTTTTTCGGCCTGCTTTGTGGCCGAGGCCTTGCGCGAATGGTGCGATTCGAATCAAAGAACACCAATTGCCAATGAACAAATCGACATTGCCAAGTTGCAAATACAACGCATTCAAGACGCCCCAGCGGTTGACTACCTGATTGCAGACACCACAGCATTGATAACGGCCATTTACAGCGAGATAATTTTCAACGATACCTCCCTCTATCCCTTGGCCTTAGAAAGTCAGCAGCGTTTTGATCTGACGTTGGTGATGGGTTTAGATTTACCCTGGGTCGCAGACGGCATCCAACGCGATGGGGTTACCATTCAATCCGCGTTCGATGTCAAGTTACGCTACGTCCTGCAAAGTCAAGGCATCGGTTTCAGCGTGATCTACGGCACGGGTGACGAACGCTTCAATAATGCGATGGCCGCGATGGCCGCGATGGCTGCGATTGCAAAAGCCCAACATCTGCCTCAGGAAATAAGCGCAAGGGAAGTCCCTTGGCATTGGGTTTGCGACAAATGTTCGGATGCACAGTGCGAGCACCGCACCTTTAGCGCGTTGCTTAACGCCAAACCGAAGTAAAAGAATCAGTGGGGTTTGGCTCCTGTTGCGAGCTGCTGAACCGGATCCACAAAGAGCCGAGCAGTATCAATCGGATCAAAACGGTATTGCACACCGCAAAACTCACACGCCACCTCAATGTCTGGGCGCTCAGCCAAAATACTTTGCGCCTCATCCGCGCCTAATCCCACAATCATCTTGGCCACACGTTCGCGGCTGCAGCTACAAGCAAAGCGGGGCGCAGCATCCCCTAGCAAAGGTTCAAACCGGGTGATGGGTTCTTCCCAAAACAAACGCCGCAAAATCGTATCCACATCCAAAGTCAAAAGCTCTTCGCTTTTGAGACTGCTGGCCAATATGGCGATGCGGTTGTAATGTTCATTCAGACCAATTTCATCCTCGTTGTCCTTGCTCACCATGCTGCCTGAAAGGTTGCCCGTTCCTTGCAAGGGCAGCCGCTGAATCAGTAAACCTGCAGCCACGTTCGCGCTGGCGGCAAGTACCAAAGTGGTATCGAGTTGTTCGCTTTGCAGCATGTAGTGCTCTAAGACTTCGCTCAAACGCGCAATCGGTTTACCTTGGTCATCAAACAGCGGCACCACGCCTTGGTAGGGTTGCTGCCCCGGAAACTTCACTTTCGGGTCTAAGGTAATCGCGCACCGGCCTTGGTTGGTGACATTAACCATCTGACTCAAGCTCGCATGGGCTTGTACTGGCGCCATCACCGAGGCTGTGGCCCGCAATTCAAAGTCCGATTGCACCTCGACCACGGCCAATTTGACAGGGCCGTCGCCCATGATTTGCAAAATCAATGCGCCGTCAAACTTAATGTTGGACTGCATCAGTACGCCTGCAGCCACCATTTCACCAAGCATGTCACGCACTGGCGCGGGGTACCCGCCGTGCTCGCTATTGGAGGCACGGCGGCGCAAAATCTCGGTCCACGCGTCGGTCAAACGCACGATGCTGCCTCTGACAGGCAATCCATCGAATAAAAATTTATGTAATTCAGACAATTTTGCGAAACTCCGATTGGTAGCGGCGGGCGTTTTCAATGTAGTGCTGTGCGCTAGCACGCAGCCCCTGCATTTGCTCGGGGGTTAATTGACGAACCACTTTGGCAGGGCTGCCAATAATCATCGAACCATCCGGGAACTCTTTGCCTTCAGTCACCAAAGCGCCAGCGCCTACCAAACAATTTTTTCCGATCTTGGCTCCATTCAAAATAATGGCGCCAATCCCTATGAGTGATTCGTCGCCGATGGTGCAGCCGTGCAGCA
>SXSX01000063.1 GCA_005793295.1 Burkholderiales bacterium
CCATGTTGGAACAGCGCGAGCTTGCCGCCGGTTCCTTGTTGGCTCGCCGTTTGTTTTCTTGAGTGACTTCGGATTTATTCTCTTCTGAGTCCAACGCCTCAGACCAAGGCGTGTTGGAGCGCCTAGCGTATTTGCGCGGCGAGTTACAACGCCACGGCCATTTGTACTATGTTCTTGACGCGCCTGAGTTGCCAGACGCCCAATACGACGCTTTGTTTCAAGAGCTGCAAGCCTTAGAACAAACCAACCCCCAATGGCAAACCCCAGACTCACCCACACAGCGTATTGGCGGCAAACCATTGGACGCGTTTACCAGTGTGCGCCACGCAGTTCCCATGCTCAGTATTCGCACCGAGACCGATACCGAGTCCAGCGGCGCCCAGGCTTTTGACGCCCGCATTCGCAAAGAGCTCGAACTGACAGAAGAGTCTGCGCCGGTGGAGTACGTGACCGAGTTGAAATTTGATGGCTTAGCAATGAACTTGCGCTACGAGGCAGGTATCTTGGCGCAAGCCGCAACGCGTGGAGACGGCGAGTTTGGTGAAGACGTCACCCAAAATATTCGCACCATTGGGCAAATTCCTTTGCGTTTAGCCCATGCGCCCGAAGTGTTGGAAGTTCGGGGCGAGGTGTATATGCGTCGCGATGATTTTGAAGCGCTGAACGAGCGCCAGCGCAGCCGCATTGCCCAAGGCGAGAAGGGCGAGAAAACTTTTGTCAACCCACGTAACGCTGCAGCCGGCGCAGTCCGTCAGCTTGACCCCGCGATTGCGGCGCAACGCCCTTTGAGTTTTTTTGCCTACGGTGTGGGAGAAGTGCAAGGAACTTTTGCGGTTGTTACCCATTTGGAATTATTAGAAACCTTGCGGGGCTGGGGCTTTCCGGTAGCAAGCCAAACCGCTACGGCGCTCGGCGCTGCGGGGCTTATCGAGTTTCACCAGCGCATGGGCGAGCAACGCGACCAGCTGCCTTTCGATATCGACGGCGTGGTCTACAAGGTCAATAGCTTGGCATTGCAGCAGCGTTTAGGTTTTGTCAGCCGCGAGCCGCGCTGGGCCGTCGCCCACAAATACCCCGCCCAAGAACAACTCACCCAAGTTTTGGCGATTGACGTCCAAGTCGGCCGAACTGGCAAGCTGACGCCGGTTGCAAAACTGGCTCCCGTTTTTGTTGGCGGCGTGACCGTCACCAACGCCACCCTTCATAACGAAGACGAAGCCAAACGCAAAGACGTTCGAGTCGGTGACACCGTGATCGTGCGTCGCGCGGGTGATGTGATTCCAGAAGTTGTCGGAGTAGTTCCTGCTGCTGAAGGCACTAGTCAAAACCGGGGCGCGATGTTTGCGATGCTGCACCAATGTCCCGTGTGTGGCTCCAGCGCTATCCGAGAGGAAGGCGAGGCCGACTACCGCTGTACTGGCGGCCTGTTTTGTAGTGCCCAACGCAAGCAAGCCATCCTCCATTTCGCGCAGCGCCGAGCGGTTGAGGTGGAAGGCCTGGGTGAAAAGTTAGTGGACCAATTGGTGGACGCCGAATTGATCCGAACCCTGCCTGACCTGTACCGTTTGGGTTTTACGGCCCTAGCACAGTTGGAACGCATGGCTGAAAAGTCAGCCCAAAACATCATTGACGCTTTAGAAAAATCCAAGCAAACCACCTTGCCGCGCTTTCTCTTCGGCTTGGGTATTCGCCATGTGGGAGAAGCCACTGCCAAAGCCTTGGCGCGGCATTTTGGGGACATGGACGCCATCATGGACGCCACCGAAGAAGAACTCTTAGCTGTGGGCGACGTGGGCCCCATCGTTGCGCAAAGCATTCAAACATTTTTCGATCAACCGCACAACCGCGAAGTGGTGGAACATCTGCGGGCTTGTGGAATTAACTGGCCGGCGATCGAAGCCAGCTCCAGCGCCCCCAAGCCTTTCGCCGCGATGACCTTTGTTATCACAGGAACCTTGCCCACCTTGGGGCGCGATGCTGCCAAAGACCTGATCGAAGCCGCTGGCGGTAAAGTATCCGGCTCTGTCAGTAAAAAAACAAGTTACGTTTTAGCCGGCTCCGAGGCCGGCAGCAAGTTAGACAAGGCGCAAGAACTCGGCGTTACCGTGATAGACGAAGCGACCTTGATGGCCATGCTAAGTTCAGAACCATAAACACAACCGGAGTAAGCCATGGACGCATTTCAAGACCACTACCCGCACAACGTAGCCCACTGCTACGGTTGTGGCCACCTCAATAGCCACGGCCGCCAAATCAAAACGGTGTGGGATGGCGATGAAACCGTCACCCACTTCACCCCCAAGCCGTACCACACCTCCATCATCGGCTATGCCTACGGCGGCTTGATCGCCTCGCTGATCGATTGCCACAGCACCGGCTCCGCCGCTGCTGCCATGTACCGCCAAGCGGGCCGCGACATGGACTCGCTCCCCGCGTTTCGCTTCGTTACGGGCTCGTTGCACGTGGACTACCTCAAGCCCACGCCCATTGAAGGCGAGCTTGAAATTCGCGGCCGTATCAAAGAAATCAAAGGCCGCAAAGTCATCGTAGAAACCACGGTGTACGCCGGTGGGGTTGCGACCGTGCGCGGCGAGGTGGTCGCAGTTCAGATGCCTGAGAGTTTTTCTCAGGCAGCCGCGTAAAGGCAGGCCCATGACCGTTCGCGAGATTCTCAAAATGGGTGACCCGCGCTTATTGCGCCAGGCCCAAGAAGTAAAGACGTTTGATTCGGACGCGCTGCATTTGTTGGTATCCGACCTGCTGGACACCATGCACGCAGCCAACGGCGCAGGCCTTGCCGCGCCACAAATCGGGGTCGATCTGCAAGTGGTGGTTTTTGGCTCGGGCGAAGCCAACCCTCGCTACCCCGACCGCGACCTGGTTCCGCGTACGATCTTGGTAAATCCCGTTATCACGCCCATCAACGACGCAACAGACAATGACTGGGAAGGCTGCTTGTCGGTTCCCGGAATGCGCGGCATGGTTCCGCGTTTTACCCACATTCGCTACACCGGCTTTGACCCCTACGGCGACCCCATCGACCGCACGGTAGAAGGTTTTCACGCTCGCGTGGTGCAACACGAATGCGACCACCTGTGGGGCAAGCTTTACCCCATGCGCATGACCGACTTTTCGCAGTTCGGTTTTACCGAGGTTTTATTTCCGGGCATGGTGGATACGCAAGACGATTAGGTCGGAGTTGAATGTGCTAAATGCGTTTGCATTGAGTTGCATCACTGACTCTTAATCGCCAAAGCCACTTCCCGAACCAACTCTGGCCCCTTGTAAATCAACCCGGTGTAAATTTGAACCACGTCGGCGCCGGCTTCGATTTTGCTGCGTGCGTTTTTGCCGCTCAAGATGCCGCCTACGCCGATGATGGGGAACGCTGGGCCTAGGGCGCTGCGCAGTTGGCGTATGACTTGGTTGCTTTTTTCTAACACGGGTCCGCCCGAGAGGCCGCCAGCTTCTTCGCTGTGCGCTTGGCCTTTGACGGCGTCACGGCTGAGCGTGGTGTTGGTGGCAATGACGCCGTCGATGCGGTGGCGCTTAAGGGTTGCGGCAATCGTTGCAATCTGCGCGGCCTCCAAATCGGGCGCGATTTTTAAAAACAAGGGAACGTTTTTACCGTACTGCTGGGCCAAGGCTTCGCGCTTGGCGGCAAGCGCCGACAGAAGTTGGTCAAGGGCGGCGTCGCTTTGAAGGTCGCGCAGGTTTTTGGTGTTGGGGCTGGAGATATTAATGGCGACGTAATCGGCGTGGGGGTAGACGCCTTCGAGGCAGGTGAGGTAATCATCCGTCGCGCGTTCGATGGGCGTGGTGGCGTTTTTTCCGATATTGAGGCCGAGCAAGAGCGCGGGGTTTTTGCTTTGGCGCAGCGCCGAGCGTTGAACGTTGGCAATAAAGGCCTCTAAGCCGCCGTTGTTAAAGCCTAAGCGGTTGATGAGGGCGTTGACCTGTGGCAGCCGAAACATACGCGGCTTTGGGTTGCCGCTTTGCGCCAAGGGCGTGACGGTTCCAACTTCAACAAAACCAAAGCCCATTGCGCCTAAGCCGTCAATACAACGGGCGTTTTTGTCTAAGCCCGCGGCCAAGCCCACCCGGTTAGGAAAACGTAGGCCCGCCATCGTTACGGGATCGCTCACCAGCGCATTGGCATAAGCGCACTGCAAAGGCGTTCCTTGGGTTCGCGCGATGGCAGCGAGAGTGAAGTCGTGGGCGGTTTCGGGGTCTAAACGAAACAATAATTGGCGCGAGAGCCCGTAGGGGACAAGAGACATTGGATAATTCCTAGTGAAGCACGTATTTCTAAATCTAAACCCTATTTTCACCGATGACCCATTCAACTTCCCCCGCCGTTACCAACCCCGCGCCCGCCCTCAGCCAAGACGCGCTGAAAACCTTGGTCGGTCAAGCCGCTTTGAAGTATGTGGTTCCAGGTGAGTTGGTGGGCGTGGGCACGGGCTCAACAGTGAATAAGTTCATTGATGCCTTGGCAACCATCAAAGACCAGATCAAAGGCGCGGTGTCAAGCTCGGTAGCGAGTACCGAGCGGCTCAAAGCCTTGGGAATTGCGGTTTTTGATGCCAACGAGGTCAGCAGTTTGTCGGTGTATATCGACGGGGCGGATGAAATTGACGGCAACGGTTACATGGTTAAAGGCGGCGGGGCGGCCCTAACCCGAGAAAAAATTGTTGCGGCGCTCTCGAAGCAATTTGTCTGTATCGCCGACGAGTCCAAGCTGGTTCCGCACTTGGGCACATTTCCTTTGCCGGTCGAGGTGATCCCGATGGCGGCAAAGCGCGTTATCGCGCAGTTTGTGGCGATGGGCGGTACCGGGACGGTTCGCCTGAAAGACGGCCAACCTTTGGTGACCGACAACGGCCAGTGGATTGTGGATGTGTCCGGTCTGACGATTTCTGAGCCCTTGGCGTTTGAGGCCGAGGTGAGCCAGTGGCCGGGCGTTGTAACTGTCGGCGTCTTTGCCTACCAAAGAGCCCAGGTGTGTTTGCTGGGAACGGCCACAGGCGTTAAGACGCTGACGTTTTAATGTTGAGGTTAGTGTTGGAGTGCGACAGCATGCGCTCCACGTAGCGAGCGATCAGGTCAATTTCTAGGTTGACCTTGCTGTCTTTTTGAAGCTGGTGCAAAGCGGTGTTGCTGACCGTATGGGGAATCAAGTTGATACTCACTTCGCAGCCGCCAGCAACATCCGCAATGCTATTGACCGTCAGGCTCACGCCGTTGACAGTGATTGAGCCTTTGTAGGCCAAGAATTTAGACAGCGAAGTCGGCGCGAGAACGCGCAGCTTCCAGCTTTCCCCAATCTCCGCAAAGTACGTCACCACGCCCATTCCGTCCACGTGGCCGCTGACCATGTGCCCGCCCAAGCGGTCATTGGCGCGAAGGGCTTTTTCTAAATTCACCGCGCCTAAAGCGTCTAGGCCTGCGGTTTTGTTGAGGCTTTCAGCAGATACATCGACCGTAAAACGCGGCGAGTCGGTGCTGGTATCCAACGTGGTTACCGTCATACACGCGCCGTTCAGCGCAATGCTGTCCCCCAAGCCCGCGTCGTCTAAGTAACCTTTGGGGCAGGCAATGGTGATCCGTTTGCCATGGTCGGCCGTGGCGCCTAAGTTGGCGATGTTTTGAATGTGGCCAACGCCGGTGATGATTCCTGTGAACATGGGGGATTTAAAAAGTAAATGGAAATGTAAAGGGGAATGTGAATGTGAAAATTAAAAATTGTCGTGCTTAGCTACGCGAGACAAAACCCGAAGGTCTTGGCCCACCATCTCAGCCGACGTAAATTCGAGCGCGATGCCTTGCGAGAGTTCTGTCAAAGGCCCCAAGTTAGACATACCAGCGCCCAAGCCCAAAAGCTGGGGCGCGAGGTACACCAACAATTCATCGACCACGCCTGAGCGCAACAGCGACCCGTTGAGTTTATGGCCGGCTTCCACATGGAGTTCGTTGATGTCGCGTTGGCCTAAGTCCATCACCATGGCGTGTAAATCGACCTTGCCGCTGGGGCTGCCATCGCCGTGCTTTCCGGGAAAGTAAATAACTTCAGCGCCTTGGGCCTCAAGCGCGGCTTGGCGTTCTGCGTGGGGGTTGGCCGCGTAAATCATGACCTTGCGTTGAACGGAAAAAAGCGGCGCGTTAGGAGGCGTTTGCAAATCACTGTCCACGATGACCAAGTGCGGTTGCCGTGGGGCCTTGACCAAGCGAGCGTCTAAGCGGGGTTGGTCTTGTAAAACCGTTCCAATGCCGGTTAACACCGCACACGCTCGGGCCCGCCACGCATGGCCGTCGGTCCGAGCGGCTTCTGAAGTTATCCATTGGCTGTTGCCATTGTTCAACGCCGTGGTTCCGTCTAAGGACGCAGCTACCTTGAGCCGAACCCAGGGTTGCTTTCGAACCATGCGGCTAAAAAAGCCAATATTGAGTTCTCGGGAGGCGGCTGCACCTGGGCCGACTTCGACTTCAATACCGGCAGCGCGAAGCCGCTCAAAGCCTTGGCCGCTGACCTGCGAGTTGGGGTCTTCGATGGACGCAACGACCTTGCGAATTCCGGCTTGGATAAGCGCGTCGCAACACGGCCCGGTTCGGCCGTGGTGCGAGCACGGCTCGAGCGTGACGTAGGCGGTCGCGCCTTGGGTTGGATGGCCTTGGTCGAGTGCGTCTCGTAAGGCCATGACTTCTGCGTGGGCCCCGCCTGCGGCTTGGGTAAAGCCTTGGCCTATGGTTTGGCCCTGCGGGTTCACCAAGACGCAGCCCACCCGAGGGTTAGGCGAGCTGAGCCAAAGGGCTTGGGAGGCGAGGGCGAGGGCCGTATCAATGGGGGACAAAACGCAAATTCCTTGGGCTGTTTTCTAGGGCTATCTTATTTCCAACACTCGGCCAGACTTTTCGTATTGTTCACCAAACCCCTTACGCCGTGGTGGTCCAAGGTGAAATCCCCACAGGCGTCGGTTGCAGCGGGGCCTAAGGCGGCGCGTTTCGCAGTTAATAAAAAGGTTTGCGAAGGGCTTGGGGTAGCCACGGCGACAGAAATATCGTAGGCCTTGAGCCCTTCACCTGCGCGGGGTGAGCTTTTAAAAGATTGGAGCGCGAGCAAGGGCGTAACGTCTTGGCCGCTGGCGCTTTTGGCGTAGTCGTAGCTTTCGTTGTAAAGCCGCTCCATCCACTGTTGGGCGCTGAGTAGTTGGGTTTGCGCATCGACCCGGCGGGCTTGGGAAACATAGCTTTGGTAACGCGGATACACCACCGCGCTGAGTACACCGACGATAGCCAAGGCCACCATCAACTCAATCAATGTGAGGCCTTGTTGTCGTCGCATGTGTGGGGCGTTGGTAGGGGTTTTCATAAATCAGATCGCATTCCAGGGATTTCTCGAAACTGGCGCCGCAGGATGCGTTGGGGATCGGTCAACGGTGCACCCGTTTGCAAAGTGACCATGCTTTGCAGCAAGACTTCGCTTGTCAGGCTCGAACCAAAACCGCGGGCGGTTATTTTAAAAACCAGGCAATCGACTGCGGGCGTTTGGCAGGTGAAGTTGCCGCCCAGCGATGCGTCTTGAAGCGTTGAAGCGGGCCGCATCAGTTCAATCAGATAGTCTGGTTGTTTAGCAACACCTTTCAAGGCGGGGGTTCCGGTGAATATTCCCAAGGGAATACTGCCGGTAAAGGTTTCGCACTGGGCTGACATCGCACTTGCGGTGCCCGTGGCGGACCATTGGCCACCCTTGCTCACCGGCCACCAAGGTGCCCCGTTATTAGCAGGCCCAGCGCTAGCCCACACTGCGTTGGCGCTGAGGCATTGGCCCGCAAGGCAGTTGCTTGTGAATTGGGGTGAGGCGTTGGGATTATTAAGGTCAGCGGGAGAGCCTCTGAATCCGGGGCCTCTGATGCAAGCGGCGTTAGGAAGCGCCTGGCCTGGGCTCAAAGCCAAGTCGCGCTCGGCGTCCCAGAGTGCTGCGTGGGCAGCTTGGTAGGCAAGGAGGTAATCTCTTTCATTGCGAATCTGTTGCCCGCCTTGCAGTGTGTTTTTCGTGGTGTAGGCCACGGTGGCTGAGAGAATGGCGATTAAGACAATCACGACGATAAGAACCGCGCCGCTTTGAGAGTGTGCTGATTTTTTCATGGGCTAAGGGGTAGCCAAGGTGGCATTTTTAACCGCAAAGATTTGCGTATAGCGCTTGCGCTCGATCCCCGTCATAAACGTCCGCGTGGCATCCGAGCAGTCTTTGAAGGAATAGCTACTGGGTTGGAGACGCACATTTTGCAAAGACCGCGTTACCAAGCAAACCTTCACCGCGATGACCTTATTCCACTCAGTGGCTAAAACTGAATCAGCAGATTTGAACTGCGCTGTGGTTTCGCTTTGTACCAAGTAGCTCAATCGCAGTTGTTCAATACCGGTAATTAAAGGCACGTAATTGTTGACCGGACTGGCGCTACCCGCGCAAGCCAAGCCAAAGGTTTTGATGGTGTTGCCTTCGAGCTTGAGCGTGACGGGGGTGAGGGTGTAGCTATTAGAAATAAAAAACAATTTTCCGTTGGACCCAGCAACCGCTGCAGGCGTTGCGCGGGCGCAATCGGTGTTGTTGCCACGGTCTTTGCCAAAGTTGTCGTCGGTGTAATAACTTGCGACTAAGGTGTCCGCATCAACGGCGGGCGAGGTGCTGGTATGGGCGATGCACACCGACGTGGTTTTGGTGGCGTCAATTTTTTTGCTGCTGCAACCAAAAACAGGCGAGCGCAGATGTTCGGGGCTGGTTTCGGTATTGCTTTCGGATCCGGTGGTGAAGTTGCCAATGGGAAGGGCGCTCTGCGGGGTAAGCGGCGAAACCTGCGTAGTAGACGTCACTTCGTTCATTGGATAGAAGCCTGCGTTCTGAATCTCACGGCCTAAAGTTTCCATAGCGAAGCGGGCGCTTTCCGCAGCGTATGATTTTTCGGTCAAGCTGCGTTGGCTTTCTGAGATAGAAAGATAAGCGGCGCCTGCCGCACCCATGACCATCACGCCGACCGCAAGACTCACCATGAGTTCGACCAAGGTGTAGCCACTTTGCGTGGCGGCTTGCTGCCTTTGAGACATGCGTTTACGGTAAACCATCGTTCAGGGGTAAAAGTAAAAGTTAAACGCCCGAACGCCCGTGACGGGCTGTAGGCCTGTGGCGTTGTCGTTAAAACAAGTGAGGTCGTTGGCACCGCTGTCTTGGCAGTTCATCCCCAGGGTCTCCTTGTCTTTGTCAAACCAATACAAACTCAATATCCAACCGCTGTTTGTAGTGCTGTTGCTAGTGCTCGCCAAACTCATCGCGCCTTGCGGCAAAAGGGCGCGGGCGTTACTGCGCAGTTGCCATAGATCAAAGGCTGCACGTTCAGCATTCGTGCAACCCGAGGCAATGCAATTTGGAGAAGGCGTAGCCTCCATATTTTCTTGTTGAGCGCTCCACGACGCTGTAAATTGGTAGCCGTTTCCCGCCCCTGATCCTGGGAGTTCGGACGGATTAGCCCGTATGCGTCCTAGCGCGTCATTGGCAAGCAGGTTGAGGTTGGCTTGAATCATATTCTCAGTATGCGAGCGCAGGTTGCCAACCATCAGCCGGGCTAAGCCCAATAAACAAAACGACAAAAGCAGCAATGCCACCAGAACCTCAACCAAGGAACTTCCTGTTTGGCTCTGCTTTTTTGTCGCCATGCTAAGGACAACTCGTGGATGGAACTTCATCTAAGCGAACCCGCCCTTGCCAGCTGATGGTCATCGTGGTGCTGGGCTGACAGGGTTGGCGGGTATCGCGCAAAGTAAAGGTCCCCGCGTTCACCAACAAGACGCCGCGGGAATTGGCGCTGAAGGCGCTGCGCGAACCGGTGCTGTTGGATTGAAGATCAAAGTGGCTTGGGATGCTTTGGCTTGCCGCAATGATGTCGCCCGAAGGAATACTGGCCCCTTCTAAAGCGCCACAGCTTTGGTTTTGGTACATCAACCAACCCGCAGACCAATTGGTATTAGTCCCTTGGTTACAAGTTTTGGCGTTGCTAGAAATACACATACTGACACACCGATTGCGATGAATCGCTTCGGTGCGCAACCGCCCCACAGCACTCGTAAATTCGTCGCGCACCGATCGTATTTGGTTGTGCGAAACCGAAGCGCTCAGCCTAGGAATGCCAAGCGCCATCACCGTACCCAAAACGGCCACGGTGACGCTGAGTTCTATCAAGGTAAAGGCGTTCTGGCGACGCTTTAAGTTCGGCCCGCGCAGGGGGCCATCTCTCGCATGGATTGCATCCATCCTCCCTCCCCAGAGAGTCTTGTTATTTATTTACTTCATTGACCAAGGTTTTGAATTCATCAATGTCTTCAAAACTTCGGTACACGCTGGCAAAGCGCACATACGCCACTTTATCGAGTTTTTTGAGTTCGCGCATCACCAATTCGCCGAGCCTTGCGGAGGGGACTTCGCGCAGGCCGAGGTTGAGGAGTTTTTCTTCGATGCGTTCAATGGCGCTGTCCACCTGCTCTGTGCTCACGGGGCGTTTGCGCAGCGCCAAATTCATGGAGGCCAATAGTTTGGAGTGTTCGTAATCAATACGCCGGCCATCCTTTTTGACAATGGCCGGGTAGTTCACATCGGGACGCTCGTATGTAGTAAAGCGCTTATCGCAAGCGCCGCACTGGCGTCTGCGCCGGATAAAGTCGCCGTCTTCAGCAATCCGAGTTTCAACCACCTGGGTTTCCGAGTGGCTGCAAAACGGACACTTCATCGCGGCGCTGGATTAACCGTAAACCGGGAAACGTGAGGTCAGGGCGTGAACTTTTGCTCGCACCGCGTTGATATTGGCTTCGTCATGGGGGTTGTCCAAAACATCGGCAATCAGGTGTGCGGTAGCGCGGGCTTCTTCATCCTTAAAGCCTCGGGTTGTCATCGCTGGCGTTCCGATCCGAACACCGCTGGTGATCATGGGTTTTTCAGGGTCGTTAGGGATGGCGTTTTTGTTGATGGTCATGTGGGCATTGCCCAACACCAACTCGGCCTCTTTGCCGGTGATTTTTTTCGACCGCAAGTCCACCAACATCACGTGGCTTTCGGTTCCGCCGCTGACAATGCGCAGACCACGCTCGGTGAGCGTCTTCGCCAAGATGTCAGCGTTTTTCATCACTTGCTGTTGATACACCTTGAACTCGGGACTTAAAGCTTCTTTGAAAGCCACGGCCTTGGCTGCAATTACGTGCATCAGCGGTCCGCCTTGAAGGCCCGGAAAAATAGCGCTGTTAATAGCTTTTTCGTGTTCTGCCTTCATCAAAATGATTCCGCCACGGGGCCCGCGCAGGCTCTTGTGGGTGGTTGAGGTGACAACGTCAGCAAAGGGAACAGGGTTAGGGTAGAGCCCTGCTGCAATCAGACCCGCATAGTGGGCCATATCCACCAAGAAAATCGCGCCAACGTCTTTGGCAACTTTAGAGAAGCGTTCAAAATCGATCTTCAGCGAGTACGCACTTGCGCCAGCAATGATGAGTTTGGGTTTGGTTTCATGGGCTTTGCGCTCCATGGCGTCGTAGTCAATGGCTTCTTGCGCATTGAGCCCGTAGGAGACAACGTTAAACCATTTGCCACTGATATTGAGTGGCATGCCGTGGGTCAGGTGGCCACCTTCAGCCAAGCTCATTCCCATGATGGTGTCGCCTGGCTTTAAGAAGGCCAAGAAAACGGCTTCGTTGGCGGACGCGCCGCAATGGGGCTGCACGTTGGCGGCATCTGCGCCAAAAATACGCTTGGCGCGGTCAATCGCGAGTTGTTCAGCTAAGTCCACGTTTTCGCAG